>DASQEG010000376.1:0-2549 GCA_035633775.1 Bryobacteraceae bacterium | reverse complement strand
CCACGTTGTCCGAACGTGTAGAGTTGTTGACCAGCGACTGCCGTTTAAAAAGCCGCGTGCTCGGCATGCTGCGCCCGAGGTCCTTGCAAGGCACTCATCGGCGCTGCCTATATGTGCTGACGGTGCTTCTTACAAATCACAAAGAACGAGTAAACACAGGAGCTTTCTCGTGCGTTAAGCAGATGAAGTGGAACTTGACGGCGCACTGACGATGCCGCTGGCGCAACAACGCGAATCCGACGCTGACTTTGAGCGGCTGGTCGAGCTGAATCAGCGCAGAGTATTAGCGCTCGCATGGCGGATTACGGGAAACCTCGCAGACGCTGAAGATATTGCCCAGGACGTGTTTTGGAAATTGCACCAGAATCTCTCGAGCATCGGGAACGAGGGTGTTGTTCGCTGGCTTCAGCGTGTGACCGTGAACGCATGCACCGACGCGGTGCGACGTCGCCGGAACAGCGATCATGCGTGGCTGGAGCTTGTGCCGGACAAAGCATCGACTCCTGAGCAGGCAGCCGTGGAACGCGAGCGGGAAGCCCGGTTGCAACGTGCACTCGGCGGGCTTGGTCAACGCGAACGGGCTGCTCTGGTCCTGCGCGATCTGGAGGGTCTGTCAACGGCGGAGGTAGCTGCGCTGCTTGGCACCTCGGAGGTAACCATCCGGGTGCAGATCAGCAAAGCACGGGTGAAACTCCGTGAGCTTTTACGAGGTGAAGTATGAGCTGCGATTGGCTGGAACGAGTGGCAGTCGCAATGGACGACGAGTGGACGGACGAAATTCAGCAGCACGTGGATGGCTGTCCGGTGTGTGCGGAATTGTTGGCGGATCGCGAGTGGCTACGCTCAGTGCCGCCATTGCCGCCTTTGAAGCCGATCCACACGCCCCGGCAGCGTCGCTGGCTGCCGGCAGCCATCGCGGCAGCGGCGGCCCTCACAGCAGTTGCAGCAGGCGTCCAGTGGCTCAGCCGCACGCCGGTTGAGCCGATCACGGTCGCAGTCCAGCACCCGGGTGCGCCGTCGCAGCTCCCTCCGCCTGCAGTACTGCGGGTCCGCCGAACACAGACTCAGGGAGGGCCCCGCGTCCTGGCTCACGATCCGGAAAAGCTGGCACGGTCGCTGGGCAGCATGCTTTATCCGTCGAGTGCACCGGAAGGTACGGTGACGCTGTACACAGAGGATCCTGATGTGGTGATTGTTCTTGTGCCGGAATCGAAAGGAATAGCAGATGATTAAACGAATAGCCGTGCTGGTGATGACAACGCTGATCGGCTACGCGCAAGCACCACCGCCGGGCGCGCCTGAGTCCGGTGGGCGTGTCCGCAGAATAGTTGAGCTCAAAAATCTTAGCGGAGACCGGGCAGACCGGGCGTCGCGACTGCTGCATGATTTTATGCAGCCGAGCGGCTCGTTACGTATCGACAGCGTCCTCAAGGTTGCCGTACTGCACGGGCCTGAAGACGTGGTCACAGGTGCAGAGGCACTCCTGCGGAAGTTCGACCTGGCCTCAGGGGCCAAGTCCGACAATCATGTGATGTTCCGCTTCTACCTGGTCGAGGCGGCGCCGGACGGCTCGGGCGGGCCGATTCCGCCCGAGATCACGAGTGCGGTGGAGCAGATGAAAAAAGCATTTGCTTATAAGAGCTACCGGCTGGTCGACACAATCCTGCTCAACTCAAGGAATGCCGGGCAGGCCGGAGTCTCGGGGATGCTGCCGGCGCAGGGGGACCGGTCCGACTTGCGGTCCTACTATGCCGTTTCGTACGACAATGCCGACGTAGTCGACGACGGCCGGGCAGTGTTCGTACGAAGGCTCCGAATGAACTTGAAGATTCCGCTGGTGTCTCCGAACGGCAGCAGTACCCAGTTCTCGGAGACGAGCATCAACAGCGACCTGACGGTGCAGGAGGGCCAGAAACTCGTCCTGGGCAAACTTTCCGCCGAAGCTGGCCGATCTTCGATCTTCGTCGTGGTGACCGCCGACATCCAGTGAATCCTCGGCGGGGGCTGCAGCGTTATCATAGATAGAAGTCCCTGGCAGTTCCCCGCCATGCCCGAACAACAAGACCCGAAACTCGGAATCAACAGTTGGCTCGAAGAAGAGCTTTACCAGACGTATCTTCATGACCGCAAGTACGTTGACGAGACGTGGAAGCAGGTTTTTGAGCGTAACGGACACTCGGCTCCCGCTCCGGCCGGCAACGGAAGCAAGCCTTCACCAGCGCCTTCAAACGGCGTAAAGGCCGCACCTGCCCCTCCTTCCACCGCCGTCTCGCCTGACGATCAGGTGCAGCCGCTGCGTGGCGTCGCCGGCAAAATCGCTGAGAACATGACGGCGAGCATCTCCGTTCCCACGGCGACTTCGCAGCGCATCATGCCCGTCCGGGTGCTGGACGAGAACCGGCAGCTGATTAATGAGCAGCGTGCACTAACGGGCAAGAGCAAGATCTCCTACACGCACCTGATCGGCTGGGCGATCATGCGGGCGCTGGAAGGGTTCCGATCCATCAACGACGCCTACAGCGAGCAGAATGGCGAGCCCGTTAGCATCG
>DASQEG010000375.1:0-12381 GCA_035633775.1 Bryobacteraceae bacterium | reverse complement strand
CCGATGTGGACGTAGTTGTACACCGTGGGTCCGCAGGTGTACATTTTGACGGTCCGGCCGTCCATCGGCTGGAACTCTTCCACCTCTTGCGTCAGCGTGTTGTATAAGCGCAAAGGCATGTGAACGGGAGTAATTTCCCAGTGTAACGTGCGAGTTCGGAATTGCAGGCTGCGCCGGGCACGGGTATAGGATGAAGGCGTCATGCGAATTCTGCGCGCAACAGGATTGATCGTGCTCGGCGCATTGCTTGCGTTTGGGCAGGGACAGCAGGGGCAGGGAGGGGCCAAGCGGAAAAAGGTACTTGCGATCGGCGAAGTGAAGGGGTACCAGCACGACTCCGTCAGCCACGCCCTTGCGAGCATCGAGCGCTGGGGCAAAGAAACGGGCCTTTGGGACACGTACATCCGGACGGATACCCAGCTGGTGACGCGCCAGAAACTGCAGGGCAACGCGAAAAATCTCGACTACTTCGATGCAGTCGTGTTCTACACCACGGGCGAACTGCCGCTGAACGACGAGCAGAAGGCTTCTCTGATCTCCTTCGTGAAGGAGCAGGGGAAAGGCTTTGTCGGAGTGCACTCGGCGACCGACACGTTGTATCAATGGCCCGAGTACGGCGAGATGATCGGCGGCTACTTTGACCTGCATCCATGGAACACCTTCGAGGCTCCGGTGCTAGTCGAGGATCGTGATCATCCTGCCACGAAGCACATGCCGCCTTCGTTCACCATCCGGGACGAGATCTACCAGTTCAAGAACTACTCGCGAGACAAAGTTCGGGTTCTGATGCGCCTCGACGAGAATAAGGTCGATCTGGCCAATAAGAACGTGCGGCGGATGGACAAGGACTTTGCAGTGACTTGGGTGAAGAACTACGGCAAGGGGCGCGTGTTCTATTCCACCCTGGGTCACCTCGAAGAGGTGTACGACAATCCGATGATTAAGCAGATGTATGTGGAGGGGATCAAGTGGGCGCTGGGCCTTTCTGAGGCTCACACGAATCCTCACCCGAAGCCGGGCAGCACGGACTAGCGGATTACCCCCGCCGCCGTCAGCCCGACGCGCAGCGTGACAGAGCGGCCGACTGTGCTGCGGCCGCTGCCGCGGTTGCAAGTTCGGCAAACGTGTCCTGGAGCTCGGCCGGCTGGCGAACGATGATCTCGCAACCGAAGCTGAGAAGCATGGCGGCGAAGGGCCGCAAGTGATCTCGTCCGCACCGCAGGACGGTGCCGCCGTCCTCCTCTGAGATGGCCACTCTCCAGTCACACAGATACTTGCGTGCTTTTGAGGCAGGAGTGCCGAGCCAGACCTCGACCTGATACGTGGATTGCACGAACGGCAGAGCCTCTTCGAGGTACGCCTTTACGTTGAATCCCGCAGGCCGTTGAAAGGTTTGCTCCATCTGCTGCAGAGCCGAGACGCGATCCAGCCGGAACGTGCGGAGTGCCTGCCGCAGCAGGCAGTAGCCGACCAGGTACCAGCGGCCGTCAACGTGAAGCACGCCGTACGGCTCGATCTGGCGAAGCGTGCTTGCGCCGCTGTGCGAGGCGTACTCAAATTCCACGCACCGCCTCGCGCGTATAGCCGTGGCTACGCGCATCAGCCATTCTCCCGGGGTACTTACCGTCCATGGTCCTGCTTCGAGGGTGATCACGTCGTCAACGCTCTCCACACTCTCGCGCAGCGTCTGCGGAACCACGCGCCCCAGCTTGGCAGCGGCGCCTTCAGTTGCCGGTGCAAAGGCGGACAGTCCGAGGTGGCGCAGCGCCCGGAGGCCCAGCATCAGCGCGAACGCTTCCTCGTCCGTGAGCATCAGCGGAGGCAGGCGAAAGCCGGGTTTCAGCCGGTATGATCCTCCCACACCCCTCGAGGCTTCCACCGGAATGCTGAGGTCCTGCAGGCGGGCAATGTAGCGTTGTACGGTTCGAAGGTTAACTTCGAGGCGAGCCGCAAGCTCCGCGCCCGTTACCTGCTCCCGCGCCTGCAGAATTTCGAGCACGGTGAGAACTCGCATGAGCGGATCGTACATTTTTCGATCGTCTCACTATTTGCGACACACCCTGTCGTGAATGCGCTTTAGTCTTGGCTTAGGACGTCACACGGTCCAAATGGAGGTTAAATGAACGCACAGCAAGCAACACAAGTGATCAGCGCCGAGGCGCTTCTGCAGCACTGGCAGGGACATCGCCGGCTGACCAGGAAACTGATCGAAGCATTCCCCGAGGACAAACTGTTTGGGTGGTCACTCGGCGGTATGCGGCCGTTCGGGGTTCTCGTGAAGGAGTTCCTCTCCATGTCGGTGCCGATAGCATCCGGAGTGGCTACAGGGCAGTGGGCAGGACGCGAGTTCCCCGAGAATCCCACGAAGTCAGAGCTGCTGGAACTGTGGGATCGTGACACAGCGGAGCTGGACCGAATCTGGCCAACGATTCCGCCGCACCGGTTCTCCGAGCTCGACAAGGCATTCGGGCAATACGAGGGAACCGGCATCCACACCATCCTGTATGGAATCGACAACGAGATTCATCATCGGGGTCAGGGCTATGTGTACCTGCGCGTTCTCGGGGTGGAGCCGCCTCCCTTCTGGGGCAGGGACTAGCGTGGCTGGTTACCGCGCCTGTTCGTCCGTGCGTTTGCTGTAGAGCTTCATCAGCGGCGTTACAGACACGCCATGGACGATTGCAGACACGCTCACGGTGGCGAGCGTCAGGCCAATCAGCAGGCGTGCATCCGCCTCCGGAGTTCCGTGCACGATCGCATACATCAGGTAGTACAGCGACCCAATCCCCCGGATTCCGAACCAGGCGGCGAATCGCGTTTCGCGCCTTGGAAAGGCTGAACCCCAAACGCCGATAAACACGGACCCGGGACGAATCACCAGGAACAGGAGCGGGACGAACCACAGTGATGCAGCGGGGATGATGTCGAGCGAGAGCATCGCCCCGATCATCACCACGATGGCCAGTTCGCCCATACGCTCGAGCTGCTCATTGAAGTTGAGAACGGCCTCGGCCATAGCCGCCGGAGCCTTCTCCGGGTCTGTGGCGACTTCTTCCGCAGACTGGCCCGTTTCGAACACGGAGTGCTCGGGCTCCTGCTCTTCGGGCCTGTGGCGCCGCTCCACTCTGCGCAGCGCGAGGCCGGCGGCAAACACAGCAAGGAAGCCGTACGAGTGGCAGAGCAGTGCGACTCCGTACGACACGCCGATCAAACCCATGGCGAGGAAGTCGTCGAGTCCTGTGGCCTCCCGATGAACACGCCTTAGATGCAGGACGATTCTCGCAACGCCGGTCCCCAGTACGGCTCCAATCGCGAGGCCGCCCACGATAGCCCAGAGCACGTCAACAAGCAGCCAGCGGAGGCCGTACGAGCCGAGTTCGTGCAGGCCGAGCAAGCCCAGTCCAAGCATGACGAACGGGAAAGCGGTGCCGTCGTTATAGCCCGCCTCTCCCGTCAGCGAGAAGCGCAGCTGGTCGTAGTCAAATGGATGCTCCACCTGAACATCACTCGCCAGGACCGGGTCTGTCGGGGCGAGAACCGCACCTAGCAGGATGGCCGCACCCCACGATAGCCCCATTCCGTAAACACCGGCGACGGCAATGGCACCGACCGTGAGCGTCATTGAGAGGGACGCAAGGCGCAGCGGTGCACGCCATCGCGCGTCCGAGAGCGGAATGCGCAACTTCAAGCCCGCGGTAAACAATGAGACGATGACGGCGATCTCTGTGGCGCGCTCAATGAATGGCGCATGTTTTATCGGGTCGAGTTCGAGTAAACCGAACCCGTGCGGGCCGAGTGCATAACCTGCCGCCAGGTAAAGCATGGTCGTAGACAGAGGCAGGCGATGAACGTACGATCCCACGACGGCCACGCCCAGCAGCAACACTCCGATGACAAGAAACCATGCAATCGCGACAGACATGAGCAGGTCGGCCATGTGACTGCCCGCCTCGGTCAAGCATTACTGCTTTTTTTCGTTGAGGAAGCTCGCTCACCGTTCGTAGCGCGCGATCGTCCCATCCGGGCGGGCGAGGGTCTCAGGTGTCAGCTCAATGCCGAGCCCCGGGCCTTCAGGCAGGTCGAAGGCGCCGTCCCGAATGTCATACGACCGATTCACAATCCCGCGGTACTCATCGGCGTAGTGGCGACGCACCGTCTCACAGATAAAGAGGTTCGGCACGTTCGCTGCAAGGTGCAGTGATGCAGCGTGCAGAACCGGACCGCCGCAGTTGTGCGGGGCGACCGGGCGGAACATGGTCTCAGCAGCGGTCGCAATCTTCTTTGCCTCAGAGATGCCGCCGCACCACGAAATATCCGGCATAATGATCCGTGCCGCGCCGTTCGCCAGAAGTTCACGAAAACTCCACCGCGTCATCAGGCGCTCGCTGACACACAGGGGCAGCGTTGTGGCCGCTGCGAGTTCCGCATAAGCCGAAAGGTTGTCCTGCGGGAGCATCTCTTCCAGCCACATCGGCTCGTACTCCTCGCAGGCCTGCGCGATCTGGATGGCGCTGTGCAGATTCCAGTAGCCGTGGAACTCCATCGCGACCTCCATCTGGTCGCCGAGCTCCGTTTTGATCAGGCGGAGAGGTTCGAGGCCTTGCTTTAGCTGCTCGCGAGTGATGAAGTTTCCGCGGTTCTCGAGTGCGATCGGGTCTAAAGGCCAAATTTTCATTGCGCGAATGCCGCTATCGTGCAGCGACCGCGCGAGCCGCACCGGCTCCGTCATGAAGCTGATGTGGTCGTAGCAGGTGTTATACACCCGGATTCGGTCGCGCGACGCCCCTCCGAGCAGCTTGTAAACGGGCATTCCCGCAGCCTTACCCGCAAGGTCCCACAACGCCATGTCAACAGCACTGATTGCGCGCATCTCAGCACCGGCCCAGCCACTGTAGCTGATGGCTCGAAACATGTCGGCCCACAGTTCATCGATTCTCGAGGGATCGCGCCCCAGCAGTACAGGAGCCAGCGCGCGCTTGACCACAGCCGCTTCGGCTTCAGGCCACGGGTACGTCTCGCCGAGTCCGATGAGCCCGGCGTCGGTGTGAATGCGGACCCAGAGCCACTGAATAGCTCCGGCGTGTACGGTAATGCCCTGCGAGAGCCAGATGGTCTCTACGGCCGTAATTTTCATTGATGGTAGTTGTCGTTGACCAGCCAGGGGTCCCTGGTATCGACGCGAAAACGGCGTACGTCCTGTCTCAGCTGCTTCAGCACCGCCTGATGATCGGAACTCGCCGCGAGATTGCGCACCTCGAACGGATCCGATGACAGGTCGTACAGTTCCTCCGCGGGCCGGTGCAGGTACGTTTCAGCTACTCGCAGGCCGAGCTTTCCCGACGGCCCAGCCTTGCGCACGCTCTGCCATGTGTCCGATGCCCAGAGATCGGTTGAGAACGGAAATGAGAGCTCCGGAAAGAGATTCAGCAGGTACTTGTACCTAGCGGTGCGAACGCCTCGCGTCGGGTAGTACATGGTCAACTCGTGGAATGTGTGCGAGAAGTAGACTCGATCCGGGGCTGAAGCACTGCCGAGGAAACTGCGGCCATGCAGGGCATAAGCAGGGGGCTTCGCCGCGGTCCACTCGAGAATGGTCGGTGTGATATCCGTCCAGGAAACGAACTGGTCGCTTGTCGATCCTCGCCTGGTCTCTCCCGGCATGCGCATGATCAGGGGCAGTCGCGAACCCGCGTCATAGAGGTTGGTCTTGGCATTCGGGAACGGCATTCCGTTGTCACTAATGAACAGCACCAGAGTGTTGTCCAGCTGTTTTGTCGCGCGCAGCACGTCGGTGATCATCCCGATACCCGCGTCGAGCCGACTGCAAGCTTCGTAGTACTCCGCGATTTCCGCGCGCGTTTCCGGATTGTCGGGAAGAAACGGCGGCACTTCCACCTTTGCAGCGTCAAATTTCTCCGCGACGACTCCTTTATAGTCCCGGTTTGCAAAGCCCTTTTCCGCGCGATGCGGGTCTGCATAGCCGATCTGCAGGAACCACGGCGAGCCTCCTGCGCCTTCAATGAACTGGCGCGCCCTCTCGGCCATGCTGACCACATCGCGCGCCTCGCCCTGCGAGTTCAAATCCCAGCGAAAGCGCTCAATCGGATTTACGTGCATCTTGCCGATGACACCGGTGCGGTAGCCGGAGTCCTTGAGCAGACTTGACACCGGGCGGACGAACGGCAGGTAGGCGAAGTGGTGGAAGTCGTGAGCGTGTCCGTACTGTCCATTGGCGTGATTGTGCAGACCGCTGTGAATTACCGACCGGCTGGCGCTGCATGAAGCTGTCGTGCAGTACGCATTTGTAAATCGCACGCCATCTGCGGCGAGCTTGTCCAGGTTGGGAGTTCGCGCCGTCTTATCGCCGTAAGCTCCCGTATGCAGGCCGAGGTCGTCGGCGATCAGCAGCAGAACGTTTCGCGATACACGGGACTGTCCCAGAAGTCCGGGCGCCTGGACCGCCGCTGCGGCCTGAAGAAACTGTCGTCTTTCCATCAGCTCACTTTTCGCGCAATCGATTTGGCCTGAAGGAACTGCAGCAGGTAGTCAGGCCCTCCCGCCTTCGAGTCGGTGCCTGACATGTTGAACCCGCCGAACGGATGTGCCCCGACCATTGCACCCGTGCACTTCCGATTAATATACAGATTGCCGACGTGGAACCGGTCGCGTGACTGTTCGATCTTCTCCGGATTGCTGGTGTATACAGCTCCCGTAAGACCGTACTCGGAGTCGTTGGCCAGACGGATCGCATGGTCGAAGTCGCGGGCTTTGGTTACCGCCAGAACGGGGCCGAAGATCTCCTCACGAAAGATGCGTGCATCGGGCTCGACATCGGCAATCACCGTCGGCGGAATGAAGTTGTCCTGCGCCTCACCCCCGGCGACCAGGCGCCCTTCAGCGTTGCCCACTTCGATGTAGTTGAGGATCCCTTTGCGCGCGCGCTCACTGATAACGGGGCCCATGGACACATCGAAGCTGTCGGACTCACCTATACGTATTTTCGCCACTCGGTCTTTCAGCTTTTCAAGGAACTCATCGTATACAGATTCATCAACGATGGCGCGCGAGCAGGCTGAGCACTTCTGTCCCTGGTACCCGAAAGCAGACTGCATAACGCCTGTCGCTGCTTCATCGAGATCGCATTCGCGATCGACAACGATTGCATCCTTGCCGCCCATCTCCGCGACGACACGCTTGATCCAGATCTGGCCCTTCTGCGGCCTGGCGGCGAGTTCATTGACCCGGAGCCCAACTTCCCGCGACCCCGTGAAGGAGACGAACCGCGTGCGCGGATGCTCCACCAGCACGTCACCGACTTCTGCCCCGCTTCCCACAAGCAGAGAGAAGCTGTGCGGCGGGAAGCCAGCCTCGAGCAGGACCTCTGCGAACTTCTGCGCAATCGTCGGCGTCTCGCTTGAAGGCTTCACCACGGTTGTATTACCGGTGACCAGCGAGGCCACCGTCATGCCAGCGAGAATGGCGAGCGCGAAGTTCCACGGAGGGATGACCACGCCAACGCCGAGAGGCAAGTAGAGGAGTGTGTTCTCCTCGCCGGGCAGCTGCACGGGGCAGGGAGCCGGCAAAAAACGCAGCATCTGCCGCGCATAGTATTCGCAAAAGTCGATGGCCTCGCAGGTTTCGGCCTCGGCTTCCGGAAAAGTCTTGCCCGACTCCAGCGACAGCCACGCGTTGAACTCGAACTTCCGCTGGCGAATCAGGTCGGCTGCACGAAGCAACATCCTGACGCGGTCTTCTGCCAGCGTGTGTGACCACTCGTGGAATGCCTCATCTGCAGCCTCGACTGCACGCCTCGCGAGCGCAGCGTCAGCCTTGTGGTGCCGTCCGACGACTTCAGCGGGCCGTGAAGGATTGGTCGAGATCAGCAGTGACCCCGTGCTGATGCGTTCGCCGCCGATCAGCAGCGGGTACTCGCGGCCCAGTTCTCCCTTCACTCTCTCGAGTGCAGCACGCTGGATCTCCTGGGTCTGCGGATCGTGGAAGTCCGCGTAAGCTTCGTTGCGAAATTCCGGCAAGTTCATGCGTCGGCCTCTGCGGCAGCCATCAAACGGCGGCCCTCTTCAAACATCTCGGCTGCTTCGTGCGACAAAGCCCGTCCGCGCTCGTAAAACTCACGAGCATCGTCGGCACTGCGCGCGATCCGACGACGGGTGTCTGACCCGGATCCGGGAGCCAGCAGCACACCGGCTGCGACGCCTATCGTGACACCTGCCATGAAGGCGAGCAGATGTACGGAACTGGCGTCGCGGCGCATCGGTAGGGATCTCCAGTCCTGATTGTAGTCCGCGATGCGCGATCAATCACTTGCGTCGGGATCCCGGCACTCAGCCCAAACATGTAAGCAAAAATACGAACCAAGCCGAGCACCCGGAAGCCGTAGTGGGGTCGAATGGTTGCCCGGCACCGACATCCAGGTATCGAAGGCAGAGTTGCTGCGCGGAAAAGCTGAATCTCACGCCAAAATTCGGTTAATCTAATTTGTACAGTCCGATTCCGGACGAATCTTATGCGTGTGCGCGGTGACTGGAAGCAGCTGACGATCGCGAGCCTCTTATTGGGGCTGCTCGCCACGCTTGCCGTCACTTCACTCGAGTACGCACGCCGGTCTGGACCTCAACGCAACCGAACCGCACGTGCAGTCCGCCTCGACGATCACGACTGTGACCACGCGCTTGCGGCCCCGGAACTTGCCTTCGATCTGCAGGCGTGCGACCACGGTGATGGCCCTGATGCTGCGTTTACCCTAGCTGG
Organism: Bryobacteraceae bacterium; assembly: GCA_035633775.1. Classification (GTDB taxonomy): domain Bacteria; phylum Acidobacteriota; class Terriglobia; order Bryobacterales; family Bryobacteraceae; genus JAWXCM01. Next base: position 3,612 of record DASQEG010000375.1, on the reverse strand, counting down.
GCCGGTTTGTGCTGCGGCAGCCCTCGTATTCTCCGGTAGCGTGAAGTTTCCGCCCGGCAAGCGCTACGTCCAGCGTGCGATTCGTTTTGGTTCCTGCCGCGCCCCTCCATTCTTTAACGCCTCTGTCATCCAGCTTTAACTTGCATCAGCAGTAACCGGCGCATAGTCGCGTATAGTTGCGGCGTGCGCCAGGCTTTGTTTTCGATTAAACGTAACAATAGTCAGACAACTCAGGGGGAAATTGTATGCAGCGCTTGCTAGAAGGCATCGCCAAGTTCCAGAAGGACCTGTTTCCGCAGCACCAGTCATTGTTTCAGAACCTTGCAAATGGGCAACAGCCGCAGCATCTGTTCATCACTTGTGCCGACTCGCGTATCGTGCCTGACCTCATTACGCAATCGAGGCCAGGCGATCTGTTCATCTGCCGCAATGCAGGCAATATGGTGCCCACTTATGGCGATGTGCATGGTGGTGTTTCGGCCACGATTGAATATGCTGTGGCCGCTCTCAAAGTGAAGCACATCATCGTTTGCGGGCATACGGATTGCGGAGTTATGAAGGGCATTCTGAATCCCGCCAGCGTGGCCGACATGCCCGTTGTAAAGTCCTGGCTTAGCCAGGGCGAGGTGGCCAGGCGGATCGTGTTCGACGGCTATCCGAACGCTTCCGAAGCCGAAAAGCTACGACTGCTCACGGAAGAGAACGTTGTTGCCCAGCTTGACCATCTGCGCACCCATCCCTCGGTTGCGTCCAGCCTTGCGCGAGGGGAGCTCGCGACGCACGGCTGGGTCTATGACATTGCCCATGGCAGAGTTCGGGCCTGGGACGCACGCAAGCAGGACTTTGTTCCGATTGAAGACTACGATCCGTCCAGTGGTGAGACGCGGCGGCGCATTCTTCCGGGCAACTCGGAGGCAGCATGAGCGCACGCACCAATGACATTCTGGCGTCCGTTGTTGTTTTCCTCGTCGCGCTTCCACTATGCATGGGCATCTCCATCGCATCGGGGGTGCCACCGGCGCTGGGCCTGATCACCGGAATCATCGGTGGAATCATCGTGGGGTCGGTTTCAGGAGCCCCACTGCAGGTCAGCGGCCCTGCGGCAGGACTTACCGTCCTCGTTTGGGAGATCATCCAGAAACACGGCATCGAAGCTCTCGGCCCAGTGGTACTGATTGCAGGTGCACTGCAGGTGGTGGCCGGCAGACTTTATCTCGGCCAGTGGTTCCGAGCGATGTCGCCAGCTGTCATCTACGGCATGCTGGCAGGCATAGGAGTGCTGATCCTAGCCAGCCAGTTCCATGTGATGCTTGACGACAAGCCGAAGGGGTCAGGAATTGAGAATCTGATCTCGATTCCGGCGGCCATCTGGGGAGGCATCTTCCCGATTGATGGCAGCAGTCACGAACTTGCGGCAGTGCTCGGCATTGTGACGATTACCACGCTGATTCTCTGGGACAAGCTGAAGCGGGGCCCGCTGAAGCTGATTCCCGGAGCGCTGGCCGGAGTTCTCCTGTCGTCGGGAATTGCAGCACTGCTGCAGTTGAAAGTTGCTTACGTCGAAGTGCCCGCGAACCTCCTCGACGCGGTAACTTTGCCGGGCGGCGCCTCCCTTGCGTTGTTTTCCAATCCGGCTATTCTGTTCTCAGCCGCCGCCCTGTCCTTCATCGCGAGCGCTGAAACTTTGCTGTCGGCGTCCGCAGTGGACCGAATGCAGACTCTTCACCGTACCGACTATGACAAGGAGCTGACCGCACAAGGACTCGGCAACGTGCTTTGCGGCTTTGTCGGTGCGCTGCCGATGACCGGAGTCATCGTCCGCAGCTCTGCCAACGTTCAGGCCGGTGCACGGACGAGGCTTTCGACGATCCTGCATGGCTTCTACCTGTTGATTGCCGTAATTGCATTGCCTCACGTGCTGCGGCTGATTCCGACTTCAGCCCTTGGAGCCATTCTCGTCTTTACCGGATACAAACTGGTCAATCCAGAGAGCATCAGGCAGTTGCGTCAATACGGGCGGCTGCCGGTAGTGATCTACGTAGTGACGATGGTGATGATCGTCTGCACCGATCTGCTCACAGGCGTTCTCACCGGCGTTGCACTTTCTGTGGCCAAGCTGCTGTACCACATGACTCGCCTTGACGTGCGAACCCGGACCGACGGCAAGCGCGTCTATGTCGAACTTGAGGGCGCTGCGACCTTCGTTAAGCTTCCGAAGCTGGCGTCGGCGCTGGAACCGCTGCCCGCAGGGGCGGAGGTTCACCTGGAGATCCATGCGCTCAGCTTCATCGATCACGCCTGCCTCGACATGCTCACTGCATGGCGCAAGCAGCACGAGCAGCGCGGAGGAGTAGTAATCGTCGAATGGGATGGGTTGCGGAGCCGGTACGCCAGGCTTGCTACACCCACACAGCAGGAACCTTCGCTCGTTACGCGCGCTTCCTGAGAAACAACTGCTCAGGATTGTCCCGCAGCAGCATTCGTCCAAGACGCGCGCCTTCCTCTTCGGAGAAGGCGCGCGCTTCCACCTTGTCAGCGAGTACGCGTGCGATGTTGTGCTGCGCCATCGTCAGATGTGCGTAGCTGAGCTCCGGGTATAGGTAGTCCCCTCCAAAGCCCATGATCTTGTTGACCGGAACCAGGTCCAGCATTTCTTTCAAAGCGTTCTGCGCGCCTGTCGGCGATACCACGTGCATCCAGCAGAAGTCGATGAATACTTGAGGAAACGTCTTGCCCAGGACTGCGCACTCCTGCCAGTACGGGTAGCCGATGTGAAACAGGTCGAACCTGGTGCGTGGGTGGATGAAAAATACCTCGGTCAAATCCGTGGGGCGCGTATGTTCCAGGAAGTTACCGTTCCCTGCCTGCAGTCCCGTGTGTATCTGGAACGGAATGCCGGCGGCACCTGCGAGCCCGGCAAGATGATGGAACATGTGGTTGGAAAGTGCCTGGGCTGGCCGGTCACGAACCAGGCGCCACCCGCGCTCGGCAGCCTCTTCGGTCTTGAACACCTGTCGAAGATCGCGTTCGGCGTCCGCTACCCCGGTTTCCTTGAGTCGAAGATCACGCTGGTATGCGATCGTCGATTTAACAGCCACGAGTCCCAACGCAAGTGCTTTCTGAAACTGCTTCTCAAGCGCTTTTTTGAGCCCGCCAAGATCACTGATGTCGTGGTTCACCTGTGCGCCGAGGCGCTCGACTCCGCCACGCGTGATCGGCATTAGATACCCGTCGAACTTCTGTGCAAGAACGAAGAACTCCGGGTCCATGTTGTCAGGTCCCGCTGTCCAGTAATGATCGTTGATGCAGACGTGAATTCTTGCCCGATCCTTGAGAATCTCGCGGTACAGTCCTGCACGGCTGCGGCTGCGGATGGCTTCCTGAATTTTAGGAATCGTTGCGGCAGTGATCTCACGGATCCCGTACACGTCACGTATCGCGATCCGCAGTGCCTCTCCATAGCCGGTCCACTGCATATTTCGCCAGTGCGGCTCAAACCTTTTCCAGCGCTCGGCCACTGGGGCGTCCGCAGATTCGACGACTTTTCTGTCTGCGGGCATGAGGCCCGCCGAAACGGCAGCGTGAATGACGTAGTGGCTCGCGAGCGTGTAG
>DASQEG010000374.1:0-2794 GCA_035633775.1 Bryobacteraceae bacterium | reverse complement strand
TCGAAGACCGAACGCGCACTGGTCGAGATTCGTGAGCGCCGCATCCTTGAAAAAATCACCTATGGCATAGGTGGCCTCAGGGCTCGCATTGGAGGTCTGGTCACCGGATCGGGCTTTGCGGTCGGCCCGGAGTACTTTCGCGATGATCTCGCCGAAGGCAATATTCTGTTCCGCGCTACAAGCCAGTTCTCAGCTCGTCAGTACCAGCTGTACGAGCTGGAGTTTACTCTTCCGAAGCTGGCCGGGAACCGGGCGTTCGCCACTGTGCTTGGGACGCACCGTAATTATCCGCAGATGCCGTATTATGGCCCCGGCCCGGACTCGCTAAAGACGGGACGCAGCAACTACCGGCTCGAGGAGAGCCGCTTCGGATTTCGTGCCGGCGTCCGCCCGTTTCGCCACATGAGCATCGGCGGCGGAGGAGCACTGCTGCAGGTGAATGTTGGTCCCGGCACGGATCGGCGCTTCATCTCGACCGAACGCCAGTTCTCTCCCGCTGTCACGCCCGGCATCGACCGGCAGACCGACTTCCTTCAGGGGAGCGTGTTCGCCAGCTATGACTACCGCGACATCCCCGGAGGTCCGCGATCGGGAGGACTTTACACCGCCGACTTCACCTACAATCAGGACCGCGACTTGAAGCGGCACAGCCACCGCCGATTGAACATGGAGATTCAGCAGTACATTCCGCTCTTCAATCAGCGTCGAGTGTTTGCGCTCCGCGGTCGTTCGGAACTGACATGGAAGAACCCCGGCCAGGTGCTGCCGTTCTATATGCAGCCGGTGCTTGGAGGCTCAAACGACCTGCGCGGCTTCCGGCCCTTCCGGTTCCACGATGACAATCTGATCGTTTTCAATGCCGAGTACCGTTACGAGGTATTCGCCGGCCTCGATATGGCCGTCTTTGCTGATGGCGGCAAGGTGTTCCGCTCCAAGCGGCAGTGGAACGTGCACGACCTTGAAGGAGCTTACGGCATCGGCATGCGCTTCAACGCCCGCAATGCGGTGTTTATGCGCATCGACGCAGGCTTCAGTCACGAAGGATTCCAGGTATGGGTGAAGTTCAACAACGTTTTCTAGCAGCCCTGACGGCAGTGGCAATCCTCGCCCCGGCGGGAGCGGCCGGACAGAAGTTCTACAGGGACGATCCGCTCTGGCAGATGCCGCAGCCTATGGATGCCTCAGGCGCTGTTGAACGAAAGCTGGAAGAGCTGTACGAGTTCCTGTACATGACGTTCGGGAAGCCCGCAGCGCCCGTAGAGCCCGTCGCTGCCGGTGCCACCAACACCCTCGGGGAGGTACCTGACAGCCTCTGGTACACCAACCGGCACGGCAAGAAGCGCATGAGCATCGACGAGCTGGTGCGCGGGCCGGGGAACAGCACACCTCCTTCGCCGCGCGGGGCATGGCGCGTCGTGGCCGCCAAGACGGAAGGCGTCACGCCGGGCTTCACCATCAAGGACAGCACCGGCCAGCGGTACCAGATCAAGTTCGACTGGCAGACCAACTTCGAGTTGCCAACCGGTGCTGACGTGATGGGCAGTAAGTTCTTCCATGCTCTGGGCTATTTCACGCCGGAGAACTATATCGTCTACTTCAACGCGGAACAGCTTACCGTCCAGCCGGGCACACGCCTGATCGACTATCGCGGTGTTGACCGCGAGATGAAGCAGAGCGACATCATTCGCGTCCTTCAGCCGATCCCGCGCGATCCCAGGACAGGTCAGTACCGGGCGGTGGCCAGCCGTTTTCTTGAAGGCAAGCCGCTGGGCCCGTTCCGGTATCACGGTCTGCGAACCGATGACCCCAACGACATCGTTCCCCACCAGAATCGCCGCGACCTCCGAGGGCTGAAAGTTTTTGCCGGCTGGCTGCAGCACACCGATACCAAGCCGCTGAACAGCCTTGACATGCTGGTCGAGCAGAACGGTCGAAAGGTGATCCGCCATCACCTGATCGACTTCAGCGCCTCGTTCGGAACGGACGCATTCGAACCGAAGAGTCCGCGCGCCGGCAATGTACACATGCTGGACTGGCCGGACGCGGCCAAATCCTTCTTCAGTTTCGGGCTCTACATGCCGGCGTGGTCGCGCGCCGACTATAAACATAAGCACGGCGTCGGCCGGATTGAGTCCGAAACATTCCGTCCGGACGACTGGAAGAGTCACTACTACAATCCCGCGTTCGCCAACTGCCTGCCCGACGATGCGTTCTGGGCGGCAAAGCAGGTGATGCGCTTCACCGAGCCTGAGATACGCGCTCTGGTTGCCACCGCCCAGTACTCTGACGCTGAGGCCGTGGACTACCTGGTGAAGGTCCTGATCGAACGGCAGAGGAGAATCGGCCAGTGGGCGTTTGCGCAGGTCCTGCCGCTGGACAATTTTGTGGCTGACCGGGGCAGCCTTCGATTCGAGGACCTGGGCGTCACCTACAGGTTTACCGAACCTCAAACTTACAAAATCGGATGGAGCAACTTCGACAACGCTTCCGGGCAGTCGACCTCGATCGCCGGCGCAAGCGGCTCCCATATCCCGTCGGGCCGTGACGGGTACCTGCTGGCCACGCTCGATGCTGGTGAGCCTGCAAAGCAGGTCCGCGTGTACCTGCTTCGCCGTGGAGGGTCGGTAAGTGTCGTGGGCATCGAGCGCGGGTGGCGAGCCCCATCGTCCTGAGGTCTCTTACTTCGCAGGCAGCTTGCTCAGGATTCGATCCTGGATCCAGTGTGCGTCCCACCACTCAATCGGCTGCACCTGAACGCCGTCGACCTGCATGGAAAAGTGCAGGTGATCTCCAC
>DASQEG010000373.1:0-2684 GCA_035633775.1 Bryobacteraceae bacterium | reverse complement strand
TCTCCGAGTAGCCCTGCATCGCAGGGCCACGCCTGCCCACGATCCAAAGGGATTATGCACATCGGCCTACAGCTGACGGCTCGTGAGTGGGCTCTGCCGTGCAGCTTCTTCGACAGCTCGTAGCTCTAATCAACGTCCGGCGAACCGACGTGTCGCAGCACGTCTGCGCCGATGTGTGTCCGCGCTTCGAAAACTGCCCTCAGGTCATCTCCCGGTGCCGCCTCACTGGCAAGTGTCGTGGCCCAAAGCGCCTGCCACTTCGGCGACGCCGTCAGCTTCAACGGCAACTACGGCGTTCACTGAGTACCAAACTAGCGACCTGACTCCATAGGGGTCCACCGCGCCAGCGCCTCCCTTCAAGTCGTCCTATCGAAAGTGCCGCGGCCGGACAGCCTTCTGTTCTACAGCCGCTCGGCGCCGCGGCACTCCCGATAGGACACCATCGAATTATCAGCGTTCTACCGGCACACGATAGCGGGTCTGTAGACCTGGTGAATTAAACTGCCGCTGTTGCCTCCCAGCGCAGTGCCACCACCGGGGAGGTATATGAGTCCGTTGATGAACGCCAGGCCAGTGACGCCGTGTATCGCCGTTGGCATGGGCGACAGGCTCGACCAAGTATCGCTGGCAGGGTTGTAGACATCGTGATCCGCGTGCATTCCTAAATGCCCTCCGGCATTGCCTTCTCCACCGAAAACGTGGATGCAGCCGTGCGCAGCGATGCCGTTAAGTCCGCCCCTCGGCATTCGCATCGGCGCGCGGGCCGACCACGAATTTGTAGCCGGATCGTACATCTCAACAGCAGCACTTTGCGCGCTAAAAGCGCCGCCTTCGAAACGCCCGCCGATGATGTACACTTTGCCATTCACGGCTGCGCCCGCCAAATGGTTGCGCTGCGTGGGCATGTCCGGCAGGGTGCGCCAGGAATCTGTTGCCGGTTCGTAAACTGCGAAATCTGCGCCGCGAGGCGGCCGGCCTCCCGCGACGTAAATCTTGTCGTCCACCACTACAGCGACTGCGCCGCCACGCGCAGTGGGCATGCGCGCACGCTCGGTCCATTGACGCGCGTTCGGATCGTACTCGAAAACGCGATCGCTGAAGTTGCCCGCTCCAGCGTCCGTGAGCTGACCGCCGATCATGTAGAGCTTGCCGCCGACAGAAGCAGCCATGTTGTGATTCAAGGGAATCGGCATGGGCGTTGTGTATTCCCACCGGTCCTCGACGGGGTCGTAGAGCTGCACTGTGTTCTTCGTCTGGCGTGTCGACGGATATCCGCCCAATACATAGATCTTGCCCGCGAGCTCGCCGACCGCCATCTCGGAGTTAGCCTCGAGCAACTGGCCTCGCGTGCCCCACTGTCCTGGCGCCGGCCCGTTTGGGGCGACCGTCACGCGGTTTGCGCTCACGCCATCGACCGTTCTCTCAAGATCGACTTCGCCACGCCGGTCAGTGACGGGCTGCAGCGGTCCGAGGTTCATTTGATCCAGCCCTTCGAACTCTCCCTGTGCGACCGCGGCGAGAACGGGAACCGATTTGCCGGCCATTGTTGCAGTGACGCTGCCGCTCCGCCCCCGAATTCCAGTGCCGTAAAGAGTGATATAGCGCTCACCGGGATTCATAAAGAACGGGCGCGGTAGATAGGTCCCGCCCGGCGCTTCCTGAAAGAGATTGAAAGCGGAGCGAGACCCATCCGCATTGATCTGCAGCAACTCCCCAGCAGGTGCACCCGTACCCGAACTATTTGCGGTGAATATACCCGGAGCTACCAGCGCAATGCGTGCCGTGGCAGCCGCTAAGACGCCATTTTGCGTGCGCACGGTAATCGCAGCTTCGCCGGCCGGGACTCCGGCAGGCATGACGAAGCTGATCTGGCCCTCAGCAACGCCGAGCACGCGCGCGGAACTACTGCCGACAGTGACGGAATAGCCCGTAAGCGGCGGTACGATCGCGCTGCTGAAGGCTGTCACGATCATGTTCGGCGCGAGGGAGCCGCGCGCGTCAAAGCTGGCTGCATTAACCACGCTCAGCGTTTGCGGCTCAGCCGCGAATGCTCCGAGGACAAGAAGTGCGCACAGCCGGATCATGGGACTTTCTCTTTTCTCGCCAGGTTCGGCAGACTGCCTCAGTTTGCGCCCGACCGGATGTGGTCTATCATCGCCCTGGTGAAGGCGTCCACGAACGGCTTCCCCCCGTTCATCAGATTGTCCCGCGTCATACGGTCAATTACGATCTCGGGCCGCACGCCGGTGTTTTCGATGTACCTGTTGACAGGAAGATCGGGGGCATTGGCGACATAGTCCTTGCGAACGATCAGAGTGTTGGTGTTCGACACCATAGCCTCGGTCAGCGGACCTGCAAGCAACGGGTGGCTCACTGCTCCTCCTGCGCCGTTTGTGCGCATGCCGACCAGCGGTCCACGATTGTTGTCCTGCATCATGGCAGCAAAGATGTCTCCAGCCGATGTCGAGAACTCGTCTACCAGTACGATTAAAGGCTTGGAGTAAGGGTTCTGCAATGGCGTGTTCAACCAGACCGGAGCCATGTTCTGGAAGTAACAGACGGGGAGCGCGTCCGTGCGGTGCGAACCGGAGCGATAAGCGGCCAGCAACTGATCGATGTTATGCGAAAGCGTCGCAATGACCCATTCGGTCGCGTTCTGCTGCCGCGCGGCTTCGAGCCCTGAC
>DASQEG010000372.1:0-2054 GCA_035633775.1 Bryobacteraceae bacterium | reverse complement strand
GCACTTTGCTGTATCGCAAGGCTGCGTCGTAAGCGCCTTGTGCTGTGCCGACCGAAAGTGCCGCGATCGAGATACGCCCTCCGTCGAGGATGCGAAGGCTGTCGACGAAGCCTTCACCACGTTGCCCAAGCAGCTGGGATTGCGGTAACCGGCAATTCTCGAACAGCACTTCACCGGTTGAAGTGGCCCGCATTCCCAGCTTGTTCTCCTTCTTGCCGACGCGAAATCCGGGCGTGCCCTTTTCAATGATGAAGGCTGAAATGCCGTGCTGAGACGCTGAGCGGTCCGTCACAGCCATGGCTACGCAGACCTGTGCGTTGTGTGCGTTAGTCGTAAAGGTCTTGCCACCGTTCAGAACCCAGGTGTCTGTATCCAGGATCGCCTGCGACCGGGTGCCTGCGGCGTCGGACCCTGCTTCCGGCTCGGTCAATGACCAGCAGCCGATCCACTCTCCGGTTGCAAGCTTCGGGATGTATCGCTGCTGTTGCTCGGGTGTTCCTGCAATGTAGATGTGATTCGAGCAAAGCGAATTGTGGGCAGCAACAATCAGCGCCACCGATGGATCGATACGTGCCAGCTCTTCAATGACGATTGAGTACTCGATGTAACCCAGGCCGGCGCCGCCCAACTCTTCCGGGAATATGACGCCAAGGAACCCGAGCTCTGCGCACTTCCGGATGACCGCTTCGGGGAACAGCTGTTCCTCATCCCACTTCAGAACGTGCGGCGCGATCTCCGTCTCGGCGAAGTCGCGAACCATCCGCCTGAGCTCAACCTGATCCTCCGTGAAGCCGAAGTCCATAGGTCGAGCGTTAGCGTAACACGTGCCGGGATCTTACCTCACCGTATGAAGAGGCCACCTCTGGTGAATACTGGCGTCCTACTGGTGGGTGCCATGAGCCAACAACTGCGATCTTTCCCACTAGTATTGGATACCGGTGAACGCGCCGAGTTGCTGGCGACCTCGAGGTTTCTGGATGACAGCTCCGACCGGCTGATTCGCTTGGCGGACGGACGGGAGGTGAGAGTTCCGCGCGAAGCGGTAACTGTGGACAAAGACGGAATGTTTCACCTGCGAAGCCGTGTCCCTGAGCAATCACGTGTCACTGAGCAATCAGAGGAAACATCGGCGGAAACAGTAATCCCTGTGATCGAAGAGGAGTTCTCGATCCACAAACGTGAGCTGCAGTCCGGCAAAGTCCGCATACACAAGAAGGTCGATACGCGTGAAATTCCGGTCGAGGAGGTTCTTCGAACGAATGACGTGTCCATCGAGCGAGTTGCTGTCGACCGCCTGATTGCTGAGCCAGTCGAGCCACGTTATGAGGGTGAGACTTTGGTCCTCCCCGTTATGGAGGAGGTGCTGGTTGTCGAAAAGCGCCTTCTGCTGCGCGAGGAGATTCGAATTACCCGGCGTGTGCAGGAGCACACGGAGCGGAAAACAGTGCCTGTACGTTCGGAGCACATCGAGGTGGAACGCGTTCGCTGACCGGGAGCGCTTCACCCGCCCAGACACTAGCAAAAAGGAGAAGTCCAATGCAGATGCAAGCGAGATCTCAGACCGTAGTTGGCCTGTTTGATGACATGAGCGATGCGCAACGTGCTGTTTCGCAGCTGGAATCGGCCGGCATCCCGCGCAACGACATCAACATCGTCGCAGGCAACGAGAGCGGGCGCTACAGCAGCTACACAGAAGGGCAGAATGACGCTGGCGACGTGGCTAAAGGAGCCGCGGGCGGCGCTGGGGCTGGAGCGGCGATTGGTGGCGGGCTGGGACTAGTCGCGGGTTTGACTGCGCTCGCCATTCCAGGCTTTGGCCCAATTATCGCTGCGGGCCCGATTGCGGCCGCACTTACCGGGGGAGCAATCGGTGCTGCGGCTGGCGGCATGATCGGAGGCCTGCGTAAGGCTGGTGTTCCCGATGAGCATGCGAATCTCTACGCAGAAGGCGTGCGCCGCGGTGGAGTGCTGGTGACCGTGAGCACGACGGAAGAACTGGCGGATCGCGCCGCCGATATCCTGGATAGTGCGGGCGCGCGTGATGTGGATGAGAA
>DASQEG010000371.1:0-6272 GCA_035633775.1 Bryobacteraceae bacterium | reverse complement strand
CAGGTCTTCACTTCGTTGCCCTTACCGCTCACGTCGGCGTGCAGACCCGGGCCGGACCACGGGCGCCGTGTGCCTCTTGGGCATGCGGTGCTGGCATCGAAATTGCATCGTGCCAAACCGGCCGTAGTGGTTGTTTTGTAGTTTCTCAACCGTGAATCGCCGACCGAAGCAGAACGGCAGTCAGGAAGGCGAGCGGTGTTTCTTGAAAAGGGGCTTGCGTGTCCCGGCCGAGAGTAGAATGTGTAGCAAGGTTTTCGCCGTTTCCCTTGTTCATGGCCTTCGAGGGGATGCTAAACCATCCGTAAAAACTACCCGGGAAGGTCAGCACGACGTGTACTTTAGGACGGCCACGCAACCCAACAACAGTCCTCACTACGCCGTCACGCAACGGTTCAGTGGGCGGTAACAACTCCGAGCCCGACGTTGTTCCCTCAGACGGACCACTTCGAGTTGTACGGAAGGCATGGTCTCGCTATGCTCCGGGGAGCATCTTTGATCGCCTCTGTCGCCTGGATCTCCGGATATCCACGTCACTACAGGCGCACGTTGAAAATCAGAGGATTCACACGGGCGGATTCGCCACCCTTCACCGGCCGGCCAGGCTCAGCGGCTCAGAGGAAAGAGCGGGGCGATCAGCGCCTTCCACCTTTCGCACTCTGGCGAGCAGCAACAAGCACCGTCTCTTGCTGGCGACAGATTGTGAGCGTCCGCCTTCCGATCGCGTTCCTCTTTGCGAGCGTGGTCCGATCAGGAAAGCTCACGCTGTCAGCTGATTGGCTGCGTGCGTTCCCCGTTTCCGATCGCGTGTTTCGTGATCTCCGGCTCCGAGCCGTCGGTCGTCTGTACGTTCTCGAGACCGGCGGGTTACGTCGGCGGAGTGGGGTGCTGGAGCTTCGAGACCAGCGGTCTGCGGCTGGAGGGCTCCACTGGCGTGGTCGGCTAATTCTGGTCTACAAGAAAGCCTCTGATCGTGACGGCGCACATCGTGAGGCCGGAAGTATTCGGGTTCAAGTATATGGTGACGTTTGGAGTCACGTCCGTATGCGCGTAGATAGAGTTGGTTTGAGCATGAGAACCACCTGGGATTGAACTCATCGAGTTGCGAATCCCAACATACTCGGCTGAGTTCTGGTGCGACAGCCAGAACGCGAGTGTCATCCCCGCGAAGCGATTGCCATTGTAGCTGCAAAAGGTCGAGATCTCCCGCATGGCTAGTCGCTTTCCTGCGGGCAAAGGGGAAAACGTGCACGGTACGCCGGTGCCGGGCGTGTTGTTCGCGCTGTTGGGATGACAGCGCTCCTGGTATGCGTTGCGCGCCTCCTGATCCGAGTCCTTAACTAACATTTGCGCCGACGACATCGAAGTGACGGCGAAAAAACCCATTGCCAGAAAGCCAATTCCTTGGTTCATTAACTCCTCCTTGCTGAGCGTTGCCACTGGGGTACAACGAAGCACTCTGCACTTATTGCGCAGAGACAGTGGTTCCAAGGCTCAGAAGAAAGCCGATGGTGGGGATACCGGGCGCAACGTAGCGCGCTCGTAACGTACTGAGAGAAAACTGCCGCGGGCCGCTATTCAGCGGAGAAGCGCCGTTAGGGCGTCCGCGGCACGATGTCTCATGCACGAGGCAGATTGGCCTGTTTGTGTCGTCCGTTATGACGTTTGTGAGATGCCGGGTCGCGGCCGTGAAGTGAGCTGTACCTCCTTACGTGGACCGACGTGACTGCAGTGACACTGAAACTCGTCGAACACAGAACAGGATGGAACCTAACCTCACTGCGAGGAGACAACCGTCCAACGACATTCAGCGGCCGGCGTGGGTTCGGTCTGCTTGCGCAGAGAGGAGCGGGGCGGGCCCCCAGGTTGAGTGGGGGCCGATGCTAAACCATTCAGGCACTGCGACGCCGCAACAGCAGCACGCACGCAAACATCCCGCCTGACATCAGCAGCGCGGTTGAAGGTTCTGGGACTGGGGCGAAGTTCGCTTCGGTAAACGTCTGCATCGCCGTGAAATTACCGCTGAGGTTCTCCATACGAGCGAGAATCGCGATATCCGCATTGGGATCCCCCAAGTCCCGCGCATATACGAGGCGTGGCAAATTGAGGCCCGTATTGAAGTAGATGAAAAAGCCCGGCCCGGAATCGGTGATTCGATTGGCGATGGCCGTGTGGGCGGAGCCGGCGGCGGCCGGTTGATCGAGCAGCACTACTGCGTTCAGGCCGGTCGTCGGGAGATTCGCGGAGAGGTCGTTTGCAAAGGAGATGCTGCTGAACCCTGTTAAGGCAGGATCGAACCGAATTACGTCCGTTGTGGGATCGAAATTGATCGAGGCCTGGACATTCACGATTTGCCGGACGTTATCGTTCGGGTCGGCAGAGCCAAACGGATCGGTGTTGAAAACGAAGCTGGCGGCATTCAGGGTGGTGCCGACGGCAAGGAGCTGTATCAGAGCACACATGGTTAAACGCGTCATTCATTTACCTCCACTAGGGGATGTTGGTGTCGGAAAGGTGAGCACCTGTCGTGGGATTCACGAATATCTTGCCCACCATCAAAAGCGCACACACCGTTCCGATATAAAAGCGGGAAAATATGTGCGCAGGGAGCTGGGGAGTGTGCCGAACCTCGAGAAGTAACGGTGATTGTCATCTGGAATGCAGTGTCAACAGCAGAGTCGGTTACATAGCGGCAGGTTAGGCCGCGGCGTTGAGTAGTTAGTATGCTACTTAGTCCCGCCTCTTTCAAGTGCCTTGTGCAAGGGGGCTGTGCTTCAGGAAATCGCGGCAGTACAGATAAACAGACAGAGCACACGCCCCGAACAGTTCGATCGGGTCATCTGCGGTAAGTGCCTTGTGCCAGCCACCTCCCGGCGGTTCTCTCGGCAGCGCCGCAGCTTGTATTTCGCATATCCTCAATCTCGGTCCAGCATGTCTGACGAAATCCTTCGCACGGGTCGTTTGCGCCTGCGTGCCTTCACGTCCGCGGATGAGTCCCCACTGTTCGAAGTGTTTGCTGATCCCTATGCTCGAAGGTTTTACCCCCAGATGGCCGATCCAGCACGGGTGAAGGCGTGGATCAACTGGAATCTTCGCAACTATGACGAGCTCGGTTTTGGACTCTGGGCAATGGAGTTGAGAGCGGGTGGGCAATTGATCGGCGACTGTGGCCTAACGTACCAGGATGTGGACGGCCGAAAGGAACTTGAAATCGGATATCACGTGATCGAACGCGAACGCGGCAAGGGCTATGCAACCGAAGCCGCTCGTGAATGCCTCGATTACGGTTTTACTCACACGTCGGCTGTGTCCATTTGCTCGATCGTGAAACCTTCAAACCACGCGTCATGCGGTGTCGCCGCTCGGATTCACACAGCGCGCCGGCAGCTCCTGAATGGGGATCAACCAGCCCTGCTCTTTTATACGATGCGGCACGATTGGGAGACTCTACGAAGCGAACGCTGAGGGGAAGACTCGAAGCCCGTTGAGGAGACACCGAGGGCCCGAACCAATACATGTGGCCCGTCTGGGGACGCGCTCTTATTGCGGCCTCGTCCAAACCGAAGAATGCGGCGGTTATCCGGCGGCTGGTCGCAGCCGGGGCGAACCCGAACCTGCTCGGAAATGAGGGGTGTGTAGGGTGCTGTCGAGCGATTCCGCTGGCTGTTCTGTTAACGCGGATAACATTGCGGCACTATTGTCATCCGGCGCGCATCTGCGGCCGGCCGCACCCGCCTGTGTGGCTTCGCCAGATGGAACCGCAGATCGGATTGCAGGCGTTGGTTGTTTCGCTGCTGTTGTCCTAGGGGGTGGATGTCAATGCTCTCGACACGAGTGGGCGAACACCGCTGGCCTATGTGCAGGAACTCGTTCCGAATTTGGAGCCGAACCGCCTTTTGCACACTCTCGGCCTAACCCTTCTTGACTCCGAAGCGAGAGCCAAACGGCGGCAGTGGGAGAATCGCCGAATCGTCGTGCTGTCCATCATGGAACGGCAGGCGCAAGACTCTAGCGAGTTCCCGCCCCGACCCAAAATGCGCGACGCGTCGGGTACATGGGGACAATTCAACGCCATAGCGTAAATCTGATTCCGCCCTCTGTGTCCCGTTCACGCAAGCAATGCACCCACATGAATCATCACCCAGGCTTTTGTCAGACTTCGATGCCGACGGCCAACTCCGGGCTGAGCAAGCCGGTGGCGGCCGCCTCGTATGCAAGCCGGCGAACCGCCGCGAGGCCAAGGTTGATCCTGGAGGACGACAGGCCTGCTAAACGCGATTCGCGGCTCTGAGCAGTACCACGCAACGAAGTCGTCGATTGCAAATCGACACGATCTTTTGGACTCGGGCGAACGAAGGGTGTTCAGGACGGCGCTCCTGGCGAAGTCCTGATCTGGCATTCTGAGGACCCGTTCTTGGGGTCTGCTTCGGCTTCTTATGGCTCATCGAGAAGCGGTCTTCTTGCACGCTGGTCAACTCGACGCAACTCTCCTCAACGGGCGGGACGCCGTTCTCGGGGCTAAACCCGCACTGTCCCGACCGGTGCATATCCGCGAATGGCGGACTCCACGCCGAAGTGCATTTGCTCCGCCTCGGGATCGCCTCGGTGACTTACGTTCCGGAGCACTTTCGCCTTGTCCCCCGCACAAGTGATACAAACGACCGACTAACGGCAAACGGCGATGCCCTTTTCTCACAGCTGCGCTACAACTGGTCACTGAGCCTTCACAAGCAGCGTTAGGTACACTGCTCACAAATGCTGCGGACGGTCTGTGCCACTCGCTATGTGACTCCGTTGCGAGAAGGCGGCTCGCTGCCCGCGATCATCGAGGCGGATGACCTTGGGCTGTATGTCTTAAAGTTTCGTGGCGCGGGACAAGGTCCGCTCGCGCTGGTCGCGGAGCTCGTTGCGGGCGAGATCGGCCGCAAGCTCGGTTTGAAGGTTCCGGAGCTGGTTTTCGTGGAGGTCGATCCGGTGCTCGGACGTAGCGAGCCTGATGCTGAGATTCAGGACCTGTTGCAGTCCAGTATGGGTCTGAACCTGGGGATGGATTACCTGCCCGGCTCGGTGATGTTCGACCCGGCTGCTGGCGAGACGGCAGAGCCCGGAGCCGCCTCAGCTGCTGTCTGGTTTGACGCGTTCGTCACGAACGTGGACCGCACGCCGCGCAATCCCAACCTGCTCTGCTGGCACAACGAACTCTATTTCATCGACCATGGAGCAGCCATGTACTTTCACCACGGGTGGGAGGGCGCGGACTCTCGCCGAATCCGTGAACTCGCAGCCGCGCCGTTTGCTCCCATCCGGGATCATGTTCTACTGCCCTGGGCTACCGCACTGCTGCAGGCAGATGCAGATCTCCGCGGGCGCGTCGACGAATCAGCAATCCAGAGAGTTGTTCAAGCTGTGCCGGATAGCTGGCTGCGTTCGCGGGAAGAAAAGCCGATGTACGTCGAATACTTTCTCCAACGTCTGAAGTCCGGCGACTTTCTGCAAGAGGCCCTCGATGCTCAGGCGAAACTCGTTTGACTACGCAGTAGTGCGCATTGTGCCGCGGGTGGAACGGGCTGAGTTCGTGAACACCGGTGTGATCGTCTTTTGCGCTGAACGCCAGTTCCTCCGATGTCGCGTCCACATAGACCAGACCCGACTGAAGGCGCTGTGGCCTGACCTCGACATTAATCTCGTTCGCCGCCACGTAGAGGCGATTCCCAGGATATGTGCGGGCACTGACGACGCAGGACCGCTGCGGCGCCTGTCCTTGAGTCAACGCTTTCATTGGTTGGTGGCACCTCGCAGCACGATGATTCAGATCTCGCCCGTGCACTCGGGACTTCTCTGCGGCTCAGCAGACGAGATGGTGGACCGGCTGTTCAACGAGCTGGTCGCATTGCGCGCGGCAGATCGATAGAATCGCGCCGCAAAGCTGAATGTGCGGTCGGTCGCACGCCTGCATTGCCGCCAGTCAATACCGACCGGTTTGGCAGCCCGCCACTTCATCCTGCTTCCTTCACCTACCGCGACTCATTCCTCGGGCTACGACGAGCGGCACCCCAGTGATCACGTAAGGTGTTCTCAGACCTCTCTTCGTGCCGCCACGTCTGCGATGGTTCGAGATCGCCGCTGATGTGTGCGTCGGTTGAAGAAGCCGAAGTTGCAGTCTCTGGACGGTGCCGCTCGGCGAGAGTCGCTCTGCTTCTAGAACTTCGCGTGCGACACCCGATGCTGAGGTCTGCAGCGGTTGTGCCCGACGTGTCCGACTTTTCGGAAACTTG
>DASQEG010000370.1:0-6459 GCA_035633775.1 Bryobacteraceae bacterium | reverse complement strand
AATAGGAAAATGACCCGCTTGACACGTGGCGACAGGTGAGGAGTCCTGGCGCCGAACGGATTCGCAGCCTGGGCGGCAAGAAGCCCCTGCAGGCCGAGAAACCCAAACCCTGCTGCGGACTGCCGAAGGAGCGCGCGACGGGAGGGAGGCCGCGTGTTTGCGAGCATCCGTTTATTGTGTCAGAAGACGGTATGGAAGCGCGGAGAGCGAACCGGCGATCTGTGCGACAGAACGCTGGAAGTACATCCACTACCACCACACTCCCAACTCTGAGGAGCTGACGACCTGCTGAAAGATCCGTATGAGATGAAGAACCTGGCTGGCAAACCTTCAGCCGCCCAGGTGCTCAGGGAACTGCGGCAGGAGTTGTCGAGGTCTCGAGCAGACGCCGCTCCATGAGCTGCAGATTCTGCTTCGCCTCATGCAGGTCGGGTTTCAGCGCCAACGCAGCCCGAAAGTGCTCTGCGGCTCTGGAATAGGCTCCAGCCTCGGCGTATGCGACTCCAAGGCTGAGGTGTGCGCCATACAGCCGTGGCTGCAGCCCAAGCGTTTCGCGGTACTCTGAGACCGCCTCGTTCCGCCTCCCCGCACGGTGAAGCAGCCGCCCATAGTGGTAGCGAGCCTCCGCGTGCTTTGGATCCAGGGAGATCGCTCGCCGCACCCGATCCGTTGCTTTGTCGAACTCGCCTCGCGCTGCAAACACCCGCGACAAGACTGTGTTCCCCTCTGCACCGTTGGGCTCAAAGGCAACAGATTCGGACGCTGCCGTGAAAGCTCGGGCAAGATCGCCACTTTCCAGATACAGTGCGCCGACGTTGGCGAGCGCGTCCGTTCGAACCCGTGCATGGTGCGCAGCTCTGCGCCAGTGTTCGGCGGCTTCGGCGCTCCGGCCCTCCTTCAGTGCGATGGACGCAAGGCCCATATGAGCTTCACCCGCAGGCAGCGCTTGTTCGAGGTGTGCCTTCGCTCCCTGCATGCGCCCAGCGCGTAGAAGCAACTGGCCGAACGCCAGATGATCCGTCCGAGATAACACCGCCTGCACCGCTTCGATCTTCCGCGCTGCTGCGTCGATCTGACCGAGGTCGGCAAGGGCCTTCGCCACTTCTGCCACAACCTCACCTGGCAGATTGCGCGTGCCGCTAAGAAGGTGCAGCCCGGCTTGTGTGTCTGCGCGCCCCTGCAGATAGGCGAACCCGAGATACAAGGAGTGCAGTGACGCTGGAAGCTCGTTCGGGAACATCAGCGCAATCGCGCCAGCGTGAACGTCGTGGCGCTCCGGGAGGGGCTCCGTTGCGCCGGAACGCGCCTGCCGCATGATGCGATGGTCCGTCATGGTGACGTGCACGGCGTCCTGCGCGCGGCTGCGCGGCATATGGCAGCTGGCACAGTCGGCCCCACGCTCGTCGCGGTGCGGAGCGTGACAACCCAGACAAGCAGTACGAGTCCGATCCCGGACGGCGGTCGCGGTGACTTCGCCATGAGGATTATGGCAGCTTACGCACTGGACTTTCGCCGCGCTTTTGATGAAGCATGCTGATTGCAGCAGACGGTACCCATGCGAGTTGATCTCAAACTTGTTCGAGCGCACTTCGGACGGGTAATCGAAGTGAACCGCGTACTCACCCAGCTTCTCACCAGGGCGGTACGAATACACACCGCGACCAAATCGGAGGACCGCATGTGGAAGAGGGTCGCTGGTCGATTGCAAATGGCATTGGAGGCAGACGTCGATCCCTCCGTCGCGCACGATGTTTCGCTTTGCAGGTTTGCTGACGTGATCACTGCCCGGTCCGTGGCAACGCTGGCAGTCAATGCCCGACTGGAGCGTTGGCGCTGCGGCACCGGACAACGGATACGAGGTATGACAGAAGAGGCAGCCCGGCTCGACCGTGCGAGCGAAGTCGGGGTGGTTCGGAGCGTCGTAGCCCGGGCTCATGCCCCATCTCTTCTCCTGCGTGTACCAGGACAGGGGCAGCTGTGTGAGTTCTCCATCCGCACTGCGATGAAGGTAACTTCGTGCGTTCTTTCCCGACCCGATGGTGTGTGTTGCCGCACGGTGGAATGCGTCGTCCCCGGCCGGCGTGGTGCGACGCTGGTAAGTCCGACTCAGGACGTACCGCTTGCGTGACGGCTCGTGATCGAACACAGCGTCGTCCTCGAGAGGCGTGGCCCCCTCGGTCGGACGTATCGAGTTGGCCATCGAACTCTGACCGTAACGGCGGGCCACATCCGCGTGGCAGACGTCGCACGCTTTTGAGTCACTGTACGTAGCCGCCGGGACGCTGGCAACGTACATCGCTCCGAGGACGAGGCGCGCAAGTTGCATTACAGCGACGGCATCAAAAGTCGATTCTCGTAGCGAACTGAATCTCCCTCGGGCCTTGCGTGCCGGTCACGAGGCCGAACTGCGGGCTCGTCACGTTGGTGTTCGGGTCATTCAGAATCGTCCGATTCAAGCCGTTCAACATCTCAGCGCGGATTTGGAACCGCACACGTTCGGTGAGGCGCACGTTTTTTTGAATTCCAAAATCTTCATTCATCACCCCGAACCCGCGCACTCCGGGGCGCTTTGACGCCGACCCGAACCGGAGTGGGCCGGGATCCACGAACGCCGTTCTGTTCAGGTACTGATTAGTGGGCGAAGCAGAGCTCAGAAACTGGAACTGCTCCTTGTCAAAGCCGCTTTGACGCAGAGGTTCGCCTGTTGTGATCAGGCGGTTGGGCCCGCCGTTCCACGCGCCGGGCAACGGGTTGGTTCCCGTGAACGTCAGCGGTACGCCACTAAAGTAGTTCAGTATGGCCGACACTGACCAGCCACCGACAAGCGCATTCACAAAAGGATTCGCCGACCCGAGAAACTTCTGGCCCCGTCCAAACGGGAGACTATAGTTCGCAAATCCCTTGAACACGTGCGCACGGTCATCGTCGGCCAACTGTTTTTCGAGCGCCCGATTGTACTGGTCGAAGATGTCTTCGTTATCACCAACCTGCGAAGACTGCACGTTGGTGAGGTTCTTCGACCAGACATAATTCACATACGTTGTCAGTCCGTTACTGAACTCCTTGTTTACCAGCAACTGCAGCCCGTGATACGTGGAGAATCCATGGGGCGAACCGAAAACTTCCACCTTCGCGTTGCCCTGCACCTGCGGATATTCACGCAGCGCGCTCGCTACGGTCCCGCGGAACCCGGGGAACGGATACCGGATACCATTGGCGGCCGCCTGTGCTTCGTCCGTTACGGCATTGTTGAGGCGGCTCCCGTACTGCTCGATCAGTTCCGGGCGGATCTGGTTGAGCTGCTCCATCTCGTCCGTTCGCAGACCTGTGGCCTTGTTCGCCACATAACCGGCCTCTACGACAACGCCTCCGGGCAACTCACGCTGCAGGTTCAGATTCCACATCTGAATGTACGGAGTCATGCCGTAACGCGGGTGGAACATGGCGGGCGTGTTCCGATTCCCCCAACTCAGGTCATGCTGAGGCGGGCGGTACGCATCCGTGGGAAAGCCATTGTCCCAGTTGAAGATTCCCCGCCACGGATTGACCGCATCGGCGACAAGGTTATAGGTTCCCGCGGACTGAACGGACAGTGCACTGCCATAGGGGATCAGATTGCCATTAAAGGAATCTCCCTGATACATGATCCCGTAGGATCCCCGAATAACCCAGGCATCGCCAGCCCTGTACGCAAACCCAATACGCGGACCGAAGTCCCGATAAGAAGTTACGCCGAAGCTCCGTTTGCCTGTGCATACATCGCAATCGCCCGCGAAATCGTACGCACCCGGCAGACCCGTTGCCGGGTCTGTTTTCGTTGGATTCCAACTCGACAGCCGGTTGTATTTCTCATATAACGGCGGCTGCCATTCCCACCGCAGGCCAAGGTTGAGCGTAAGCCTTGAGTTCACACGCCAATCGTCCTGAACGAACAGTGCAAGGTAGTCGCGCCTCCCGCCGAGGCCCGCGGGATCGCTGAGGGACGCGCTGTCAACAACCCCCAGCAGAAAACTCGCGAACGCGTAGCCCGTCTGGCTGCCGCTGAACGACTCATTGGGAATCGCGGTCCCTCTTGCTGCGAAGTTGAATCCGCCGCCCTGTGTGGGCCTGCTGTTCATCGCGTTACGGCGCAGGTCGACACCAACTTTCAGAACATGTCGCCCGCGCACCATGCTCATGGTGTCGACAAATCCATACCCGGCAGTGTTCAGGACATTGTCCTGTGGATCGCCGATGTTTGCCAGCGAGACGAAGGGTCCACCGCCAAAGTTGATGTTTGGATAGCCGCGGGTGGACAGGTTGCGAATCCCGAGGGCTGCCGCACCGTCTGTATCGGCATACTGGGCGACGTTCGGGTTCTGGAACAAGTTGTAGTAGAGGGTTGCGGTGTTCAGCGAGGTAGGGCTTACGTTCCAGTCATGAGAAAGTCGAGTCAGGTACGACTTGACCTGTTGACGCCGGGCACTGGTGAGCGGACCTCCATACTGCTCCGACATATCCCAGAGCCGGGGCTGATCCAGCAGCAGGCGAGGCCGCGTCGTGTAGCTGACGGAGCCTGAGACCCGATGACTGGAATTCACGATCTGGTCCGCCTTGGTCGAGAACTGATGCTGGTCGAACTCTGGCGTCCCCGAGGACGGGCGAAACGCATTGTTCTGCAGTGGGATCGTTCCGTCCGGCTGGCGGAAGTTGGCGACGTACCTTCCCCTCATCATGTCCACAACATTGCCGGACACCCGGCTAAAGCGGTTCACGGGGATGCGGTTGCCCGGAAACGGATCGCCCACCCATCGTCCGTTGTCAAGCTGACGGAACGTCTGCGGATCGTAGATCGCGCCGCGGAGCACCGGGCGGCCCAGAGCATCTGTCGCACCTGCCACCGCCGGCCCGAGCAGGCGGCTGAAGTCGCCGTCAAGCCATTCAGGCTGGGGTGCTGTCACGTTCGGCGAACCGAATCCGAACTGCCGCTGTCGAAACCTCTCGTATGCGGCGTGAAAGAACGTCCGGTTATGCCCGTCGTAGACTTTCGGGATAACGACCGGTCCGCCAAAGCTTCCGGCAAATGCAAGCCGCCGGTCCAGGTTCCGTTCCGCGCCGCGGGCGTTGTTGGCGAAGCTGTTGGCGTTGAAAGCTTCGTTGCGCAGGCCGAAGTAGGCGCTGCCGTGCACCTGGTTGGTACCGGACTTCATCACGTAGTTGAAGACACCGCCCTGAGCGCGGCCGTACTCCGCTGACATGCCGCTGGTCTGAATGCGAAACTCCTGCAAGGCTTCAATGGAAATCGAAGCCTGACCAAAATCCCCGGCGCGATGGGTCGTGATCGTTACGCCATCGACTAGCGTCTCCTTCGAGAAGTGGCTGCTTCCGTTGATATTGCTCTTCCAGCTGTTGCCTGTCACGCCCGGCGTGATCTTGTACGCGAAGTTCTCGGCAAGGCGAGCGCCGCCGAAACTCAGCGGCAGGTCCAACAGCGACTGAGTAGTCAGGGTGTTGCCAACTTCGGGGGAATCCGTCTGAAGCTTCGAAACTTCGGCCGTTACATCAACGGTATCCGTAACGGACCCGATCTCCAGCGTCAAGTCGACGCGCACGGTCTCGGCCACACTCACCTCTATCCGGGTACGCGTGGCACGCTTGAATCCGCCCGCCTCCGCAGAGATGGTGTAGGTACCGGGCGTAACGTTTGGAACAGCAAAGTCCCCTGTCGAACCAGTGACCGTTTCAGCAACTGCATTTGTATCGACGTTCAGGGCGGACACTTTCGCGCCCGGTATGCCCGCACCCGCCGGGTCGTGAATCGTCCCCGCGAGACCTCCGCGGTTCAGCTGGGCCGTTAGTAAAGAACAGAATGCAAACACGAGTGCCGGCACACTCAAAGCTGTGCGCATGATGAAGATTCCTCAGAGAGTCAGTCGACTTCGCGGGGCAAATATATCACGAAGCCGTTACACCAGCGCAGCGCTGGGTTGTCCGGCGCCCACGTCGACGGACTTCGTTCGATGTCTGCACCCGCACATCAGCCGATATACTGTTGTGCGGAAAATTCGGACAGTTGACGTGACACCACTCCTCAGAATGGATGCCCCGCGTCTGCTCCCTGCAAAATGAGAAGCATCATCACATACTGCTGCCTTTTGGCGTCGCTCGCCGGAGTTGCTGCCGCGCAGGATGGCACGCGAGCCGGAGATTTTGTTGTAGAACATCCAACGCTTCTGAACCTTGGGTTCGAGTGGATGATCCATGGCGATGCAAACCGGAATGCGTCAGTTGCCGTTCGGTTTCGCGCTGTGGGGAACGCGGGCTGGAGGCCGGCGCTTCCGCTGGTCCGCATCGGCGGCGAGCGAGTCTACCGTGTCCGCGAGAACCTGGACTACACAGTGCCCGAAGGGTTTGCGGGAAGTATCTTAAACCTGCAGCCCGGCCCAGAGTACGAATGTGAGTTCACATTGACCGACCCTG
>DASQEG010000369.1:0-5514 GCA_035633775.1 Bryobacteraceae bacterium | reverse complement strand
CACCTGCTTTCCCCGTGCAATCATTGCAGCGTTCTCCGCCTGACGCCCGTCGCTGGTCCATACGACTTTGCCGTTGTTGGGATCGATTGAGAAGTACTGGCCCTTGTTGCGGTGAGAGAGCCCGTGCAGCAGGCCCGCCGCCATGACAGGCGAGTTCATGTACATCCCCGCTTCTTTCGCTTCCCAGACCTTCTCAGGCTGACCAGACGAGACGCGAATCGCGGTTACCGGATGAGACAAGCCGCTGTAGATGATGAGGTCGCGGTACAGGACGGGAGTGACTGCGTTTTGCGCGTAAGGCGTCGTGAACGGCAGTTCCCACGCAAGCGTTCCGTCGCCGGCTTTGATGCCGATCAGCTTCTCGGCGCTGAACGTAACGATGTGCCCTCCGGGCGTCAGTACCGGGGACGAGTAAGCAGGCCCTTGCCCCTTCCACTGCCACCTGATCTTCCCCGACGCCGGATCGAACGCTATGAGTGCGCCGTCGTGATCGGTGCCGAGGTGGGCGATCAGCATGCCGTTGTACACGGCCGGAGACATGGCCGCACCAAAATCGGGGGACCCCGACTTGAAATGCTTTGCCGAGTCGTAGGTCCACACGGCCTCGCCGCGATCAAGCCTCACTGCCGTCAATACGCCCGAGATACCCAGCACGTAGATGAGGCCGTTGTGGACAACCGGCGTCGATTTTGGACCTTTGCCGTGACCTGTAGCAGCGGGGTTCATGCGGTAAGGCCGCGTTGCTGCCTGGTCCCAGATCTTCCTGCCCGTAGCGAGTTCCCATGCAGTTACCGCCTCGTCCTCGCTCCGTCGTGCGAACTGCACTACGCGACCGCCGACGACCAGGGGCGACGAGTGTCCCTCGCCAACTTCGACTTTCCATACCTGTTTCAGCCTGTCAGGCCATTGCACCGGGCCGGTACCGGGCAGGACACCGTCGCGGTTAGGTCCCCGCCACTGCGGCCATTCCTGCGTGAACGCAGCCGTACCCACAAGGCCCATCCAGATCCTGCGGCTCAACATAACCTTTTCAGCGTAAAATAGGTGTATGAGCGGTCCTCTCCAGACACTGAGCCAGTGGGATGATCATGTTGCCGAACGGTACCAGCCGGGCAAAGAGCAGGCTGACTTCCGGCGCTTCGATGAGACCTCACCGGCCCGTGTGCGGGAGTTCTATCGCCTGAACCACACGTTGCAAACACGCGACTTCGTGCTCCAGCAGAAGCAGCGTTTCGGCACTCACGACCGATCCGAGATGACTGTCTGGGAGGCTCTCGACTTCCTGAATACGCTCGTCGATGACAGCGATCCTGATACGGATCTGTCGCAAATTGAACACAACATGCAGACCGCCGAAGCGATTCGGAGAGACGGGCACCCGCGATGGATGCAGCTGACCGGCCTGATTCACGATCTCGGTAAAATTCTCTGCATCTGGGGCGAGCCGCAGTGGGCCGTGGTCGGGGACACCTTCCCGGTAGGCTGTGCATGGTCCAACAGCATCGTCTTTCACGACTACTTCCGCGACAATCCGGATGCTCGTGTGCTCGAGTATCAGACGCTCTGCGGCGTTTACGAACCTGGCTGCGGCCTGGACAAGGTGGACATGTCATGGGGGCACGACGAGTATCTTTATTCCGTCGTTAAGGACAAACTGCCCGAACCGGCGCTCTACATGATTCGGTATCACTCCTGTTATCCGATCCACCGTGAGGGTGCATACGAACACCTGATGGATGATAAGGATCGCGCCATGTTCGAGCATGTTCGTGCATTCAATCCGTACGACCTTTATTCCAAGAGTGAGGACCGCGTGGACATCGAGGCGCTCAAGCCCTACTACGACGATCTGATCAACGAGTATCTGCCTGGAAAACTGCGCTGGTAAGCTGGCTCACTCAGAGAAGAGACGACAGTCGAGAAGTCTTGAACGGGCAAGCAGCTCTTGCGATAAGACACCCTCTGTGACCAACAGGCCAGCGGCAGTCTGGGGGGTCGTTTGCCTCCTCTCACTTGGCTTCACCATCGCCTACATCGATCGGACGAACCTGTCGATAGCGCTGGCCTCGCCGTCGTTCAAACAGGCGTTCGGGTTGAACGACACCGAGCGCGGCATGTTGAACTCCGCGTTCTTCTGGAGCTACGCGCTATGCCAGATTCCCGCGGGATTTGTCACCGATCGCTTCGGCGTCCGGTGGCCGTACGCAGTGAGCTTTGCGCTCTGGAGCATCGTGTCCGCTGCAACCGCGTTTGCCACCGCTTTGTGGCATCTGGTTGCCTTCCGCCTGCTTCTCGGTGTCGGCGAGGCCATCATCACACCCGCCAGCATGCGCTGGATCACAACCCACGTGCCAGAACGCAATCGTGGCCTCGCGGTGGGCATTCTGTTCGCCGGTTCGAAGTTCGGTCCCGCTCTCGGTGCCTGGCTCGCAGTGGAACTGATGAGCCGATATGGGTGGCAAACCATGTTTCTGATCCTCGGTCTTGGATCGCTCGCCTTTCTGCTGCCGTGGTTCCGCTACGTACACGACGATGACAGCGGAGCAGAGCGAAAGGCCGCCGCTACCGCAGGTTCAGCCGACTTCGCAGCTGTGTGGCGAACTCCGGCCATCTACGGGATCCTTGCTGGAACGGTTGCTTACAACTACTTCAACTACTTCAATCTCACGTGGCTCCCGGCCTATTTCGCCGAACATTGGGGACTGCCGCTCTCGAGCATGGGTGCCTACACTGCGTTCAGCTTCCTCGGCATGGCAGCCGTCGCCATCGCCGGCGGAGCGGTCGCGGATTCCATGATTCGCCGCGGTGCGGATCCGGTGCGAACGCGCAAAGCGTTCACGATTGCCGGCCTGGCGATCGCTTCGACAGAGATTATTGGATCCATAACCACTTCGCGCGATGTCGCCGTGACCTTCGCGATTATTTCTATGGCGGGACTCGGGTTAACGACAGCAAACTACTGGGCGTTGACACAAACGCTGATGCCGGGTGGTGCGATCGGCCGTATCTCGGGCGTTCAGAACTTTGCATCCAATCTGGCCGGTGTGGTCGCTCCAGCACTCACCGGCTGGCTCATTCACGTGACCGGGAGCTACGTAGCGCCTATGCGGGCGATTCTATTCGTCCTGCTTGGCGGGATTGCTGCTTATGTATTGCTGGTTAAGAGAGACTACGCCCCGTCGAGAGCCTGACGATGTTGTCTTACCGACGCGAGCCGGCAGCCGTCAGCTGATCCGAAGCGACGCCACGTGCGCGACTGTGCCGGGCCCGATCCAGATGCCCACCGCACCTTTCTGTGCGGCACCGAGCTTCAGGTCGTGCACAATCAGCGAGGGCTGCGCTGCTCCGTGGACGAACAGCCTCGCCTGTGCTCCGCGGACCTCTACTTTCACGCGTGTAAATTCGCCGGGCACCAGGTCTGCATAGGATTCGTACTTCTCCGGAAATTCCTTTCGCAGACGATGCCAGGGAAACTCGGGAAAGGAACTATACTGCAGCGAATGATTGCGCCGAACCTGATCATCGGCCCGCCCGTTGGTGGGTCGCAGGTACATGCATTCGAATCGCGAAAGGTCCGGAGCAACACGGAAAGCGATACCGACAAAGCCTCGCGCGGCCTGTGATGCCCCTTCGCTGGGCTGACCGGCAATCTCGGCTTCGATCACGCCATCGGAGAAGCCGTCGGTGTCCGGGAAGATGACGAGTCGGTCCTCTACACCTTGAGAACCCTCAGCCGCCGCGTCGGCGATCCGAAGCGACGGCTTGCTTCGCCAGTCGACTTGTTCCGTCCTGACGTTCCGCGCCTTTCCGGAGCCAAGGTTTACGTCGCGAGCCTGGGCCAGGAGCCCGGCAAAAGGCAGTGCAAGAACGCTGCGGCGATGAAGCATACGCGGGACTTTATCACGTACGGAGCTGGTGGCTGCTAACAGGCACGGTGGTGCTTTTCAGCCACTATAAACCGAAACGTTAGGCCTGTTTACAAAGATTTACATTGTGGTGCGGCGATTGCTATAACCCGTGGCAGGAGTGACGGGGATGCTCGGAAAACGGTGGTCGACGGTAGCGCTGCTGACGATGGCAAGCTTCGTTCTGCCCGCGCTGGCTCAGGATGACGAGCCGGGACGCGGCGTTGTCCGTATCAGCGTCCTGAACGGCGATGTGTCCGTGCGGCGAGGTGATTCCGGAGACCAGGTAGCGGCGGCGATCAATGCACCGCTGGTGGTGCATGATCGTGTATTCACCGGGCCAGCGTCACGCGCCGAGCTTCAGTTCGACTGGGCGAATTTCCTGCGCATCGCATCGGCGGCCGAGGTACGCCTCGCTGAGCTCGAGCACCGCCGCTACATGGTGCAGCTCGCGCGCGGTACGGTCACCTGGCGCTTTCTGCGAGACTCCGATGCTTACATAGAGATCAGTACTCCCTCCGTCTCCGTTCGCCCGGTGAAAAGGGGCGCGTACCGCGTGACGGTGCTTGACGATGGGTCGACGGAGATAACGGTCCGCAGTGGCGAAGCCGAGATCTTTACGCCGCAGGGCAGTGAACGGCTGCGATCCGGCCGGACCATGTTCGCGCGCGGTACGGCTTCGAATCCGGAGTTTCGCGTCGGCGACGACATCCCGGAAGACGACTGGGACCGGTGGAACGACGTCCGCGACCGTGATCTGGAACGCAGCCGAAGCTATCAATACATGAGCCGCGATATCTATGGTGCCGAGGACCTGGATCATCACGGCCGCTGGGTGCAGGTTCCGCAATACGGCTATGTCTGGAGCCCGCGCGTTGTAGCCGGATGGGCTCCTTATCGGCATGGCCGCTGGGTATGGATGGACTGGTACGGGTGGACCTGGGTCAGCTACGACCCGTGGGGATGGGCACCCTACCATTACGGCCGCTGGTTTCACACAGCAGGTTACGGCTGGTGCTGGTGGCCGGGAGCCGTCAGCGTCCGCCATCGCTGGTCACCTGGGCTGGTTGCATTCTTCGGCTTCGGCCGAGTCAGTGTGGGCCTTGGCTGGGGGCGCGTCGGCTGGGTGCCTGTGGGCCCGCATGAGCCGTTTCACCCGTGGTGGGGCGGGCGTTACTACAGCGGATATCGCAGCCGCGGGTACGTCGATAACAGCGTAAATGTCGTCAATAATGTTAATATCACGAACATTTACAGAAATTCGCGCATCGGAGATGCGGTGACCGTAGTCGACGGCGACGGCTTCCGCCGCGGCCGAAGTGGAACGCATGTCCGCGTGACGGACGGGGAACTGAGGACGGCGTCTATGGCCCGGGGTCCTGTGCCGGTCACACCCGAACGCGAGAGCCTGCGCTTCGCGGATCGCGACGTTTCTGTAGCCCCCCGTACGTTCCGAGGCAACGACCGATTCTTCAGCAACCGCCGGCCGTCAGAGACCGAGCGGGTGCCATTTGAAGAGCAGCGACGCGGGGTCGAACAGATTGCGCGCAGGAACTTCGGCGAATCGCCGGGTACGTCTGCGGTCGCCGAGAGAGGCGTCGATCGGAGT
>DASQEG010000368.1:0-3343 GCA_035633775.1 Bryobacteraceae bacterium | reverse complement strand
GGCGCCCGACATCCGGCCGTACTCGGCCTGATAGTTCGACAGCAGCACGCGGACCTCGGCCACTGCGTCCATTGATACGGCTACGACTGAGTTGAAGTTGTTTCCAATCGCGTTCACGGTCGCGCCGTCGATCATCACGTTGTTTGTGTTGCGACGATTGCCCTGAACGTTGAAGTTCCAGTTCACCGCCAGGTTTTCCGGCTCTTCAAGGTCAACAACGCCCGGCAGCAGCGACACGAGCGAGGTTACGTTCCGCCCGCGGATAGCAAGATTCTGGACCTGAGAGGTTGTCAGCACACCGGCTCGCTCTGCCGTTTCCACCTGTACGGTCGCGGCCTGCGCCTGTACCTGGACAGACTCTGCCACCTGTCCAAGCTCGAGTCGAATGTCGCCTATGCTGACCGTCTCGGCGGCCGAAACATTGATCTGGGTGCGGCTGACGCGGCGAAATCCCTGCGCTTCGATCGTCAGGGTGTATTCGCCGGGTTGCAGGGACCCGAAGTAGAAACGCCCCGTGTCGGCAGTGACTGTGGTTCGCTCGGCTCCGGTTGCAACGCTCGTCAGTCGCACGGAGGCGCCGACAATCGCGGCGTCTGAGGTGTCGAGGATGCTGCCTCCGAGTGCCCCTGTAACGGATTGAGCAGCGCAGCACGAGGCCACAACAACACCGAGCAGCATCAGGCGCATGGGACAGAATACTATCACAGGAGGCCTTTTATGACCCTGTCCCGACGTGCGTTCCTGAGTGTTGCTTCCAGTGCTGCCGCCGTTAAGGCGCAGGGCTCGCGACCGCCGAATTTCCTCGTCATTCTGGCCGACGATATGGGCTACTCCGATGCGGGCTGCTATGGCGGTGAGATTCGGACGCCCAACATCGATGCGCTCGCGAAAGACGGTGTCCGTTTCACCCAGGGATACTCGACGGCCCGGTGCGGTCCGTCGCGCAGTTGTCTGACCACCGGCTACTACGCGCAGCAGACCGCATCGGATGTTATGACAGCAGGCCGGATTCCTGCCTGGACGCGTTTCGTTCCTCAATACCTGAAGAGCGCAGGTTACCGTTCTTATCACTCCGGAAAGTGGCACATCCGCTTCCGGCCTCTCTCCGGCACCAGTTTCGACAAGTCGTATGTTGTGTCGGACCAGATGCGCACATTCGGTCCGCGCCAGCACTTCGAGGACGATCAGCCGTTGCCCGGCGGCGGGCGTGACTATTACGCCAGCATCAACATCGCCGACCACGCAGTCAGGTGTCTTCAGGATCACGCCCGCAATGACGCCGGAAAGCCTTTCTTTCACTACCTGGCGTTTACGGCTCCGCACTTTCCGCTCCACGCGCTGGAAAAAGATATTCGCGAATATGAAGCACAGTTCTCCGAGGGATGGGACGCCATAAGGGAGAAACGGCATTCAAGAATGCGGCGAATGGGGCTTGTGAATTGTGCCCTGTCCGGGCTGGAGCCCGATATCAAACCTGATTGGAACCTGACCGAAGAGGAACTGCGGACGCGCGTCGGTCCGGGTGAGGT
This sequence comes from Bryobacteraceae bacterium, assembly GCA_035633775.1. Taxonomy (GTDB): domain Bacteria; phylum Acidobacteriota; class Terriglobia; order Bryobacterales; family Bryobacteraceae; genus JAWXCM01. The sequence goes on along the minus strand of DASQEG010000368.1, from coordinate 1,814 downwards.
CGGTCGTGCTGTTCCGTGGTCTTCCTTAACTCAGGAACAGAAGGAGCTGCAGCGCATCAAGATGGCCATTCACGCAGCCATGATCACCCGCATGGACGCTGAGATTGGCCGAGTCGTAGCGCAGTTGAAGGCGATGAACGAGTTCGACAATACGCTGGTTGTGTTCGTGTCCGACAACGGCGCCAGTGCCGAGCAGATGATCCGCGGCGACGGCCACGATCCGAATCAGCCGGCCGGGTCGGCGATGACTCACTTGTGCCTCGGTCCTGGGTGGTCGAGCGCGGCGAACACGCCGTTCAGGCGGCACAAAGCCTGGGTGCACGAGGGAGGCATCTCTTCACCGTGGATCATGCACTGGCCTGCCGGACGGCTGGCCACGGGGAAGCTGGTCCATACGCCGTGTCATCTCATCGACGTGCTGCCCACGGTGCTCGAGCTAAGCGGGGCCGAACCGAGAATCGCGGAAGACGCGCCCCCGCTCCCCGGCCGCAGCCTCGCGGCTGCGATGCGTACAGGAGCTTCGATCGCTCGCGACCACCTGTACTTCCACCACAACAACAACCGCGCCCTGCGTGCCGGCAACTGGAAGCTCGTGTCTGCAGGCAAGGACGGCCCCTGGGAGCTGTATGACATGAAGAAGGACCGAAGCGAGATGCACAACCTGGCGGGATCAAGCCCGGCGATCGCAGCCCAGTTAGCGCGGAAGTGGCAATCCACCGAGGACGGCTACGTACAGGGCCGGGAGTCGGCCAAGTCATACCGGGCGGACGCACCCGAGCTGCAGCCGCTCGGACGCGCGGCGGCTCGCTGAAGATCTAGCGCCAGCGAAGAAACGCGCCCACTCCGTCCACCGGTTCCAGCAGGGCAGCATCCTCGATGAACGTCACGCGCGCATCCGTCTGGCGCGCCTTCGTTACCAGTAAGTCTGGCAGCAGCACCTGACGCGGTTCATCACTCTCAGTCCCTCCCGAGGAATCGGGGACTTCGGGCGCGAGCACCGCGTCGATGGGCTCTTCTTCGGTGTGTTTTGTCTCGAGCGAAGCACTGATGAGCAGCTCGTCCACCTGCCCGTTGGCGAGCGCCTCCAGCGTATCCTGAGGGCCTGTGCAGGCGAGCCCGCGCGACCGGTAAGCAAGCATCAATCGCTCGACTTTCTCAGCATCGCTCCTGGCATCCTCTTCCCGCATCCGCTCGAGCGTCGCCTGGAACACGTCGTGATCGCTCGATTTGATGTCCAGCTTCAGAACATCCACAACCTTCTCGGCGAGGTGCTTCGGCAGCTCGGTTTGAACTACGCTCATGATCTGCGGATCACCTGCGAGGACAACGTGCTTGATGCTTTCCTCCCGGACGACCCGGTCCAGTGTGGAGACGAGCTCCTTCGCATGGTTCTGATGGGCATTCTCGACGCGCCGCTGATAACGCGCCTGCGACCATCCACCGACCTTGACGCGCTGCATCTTCTTGCCCTTTACCTGCTCGGTATCGATGGCCTGGCCGAGCCCGAAAACGAAGATGCGCGCCGAGTTTGCGTCGGTGAGCAGTGCCGCATATCGGGGAAACTCATCGTCGAGCCGCGTCAGATGGTACAGGTGAGGCTGGTTGTAGACGTACAGCCGGTTTTCGTCCATGGGTGCGTTCAGCTGAACCGCTTCGAACAGACCGGCTCCGGAACAGGCGAAGATCGCAACACCGTTGGCGGAAGCCTGCAGGTCTGATTCGAGCCAATCCTCGATAGCCTTCTGGTCGGCTTCGTAGCTTTCCCGCTCTGGTGAACCGGAGGGCCACGTCTTGGCGCGCGGCGGCATCTCCCT
>DASQEG010000367.1:0-4115 GCA_035633775.1 Bryobacteraceae bacterium | reverse complement strand
CGAGGACCTCGCCAGCCGCAACCTGTTGCCGGAAGGATTCACTTTTGAGAAGGCGCTGAAGAACTACAAGAAAGCAATAGGCAAGGGATTGCTGAAAGTCTTCAGCAAGATGGGTATCTCCACGCTGCAGAGCTATCGCGGCGCGCAGATCTTCGAAGCCATCGGCCTGAACAAGAGCCTGGTGGACAAATACTTTACCGGCACGCCTTCCCGCATTGAAGGCGTAGGCCTCGAGGTACTGGCGCGCGAGGCCCAGCTGAAGCATACGCACGCCTTCCGCGAACTGACGGACTCGGAACCCGAACTGGCCGTCGGCGGCAACTATCACTACCGCATCCGCGGCGAGTACCACCTGCTGAATCCGCAAACCATCTCGAAGTTGCAGCATGCGGTTCGCGGCAACAGCTACGAAACCTACAAGCAGTACACCGAGCTGGTGAATGCGCAGAATGAACAGCTCTGCACCCTTCGCGGTCTCATGCGGCTGCGCGACTCAGCGCATTCGGTACCGATCGAAGAGGTCGAGCCGGCGTCGGAGATCGTGAAGCGCTTCGCGACAGGTGCGATGAGCTACGGCTCGATCAGCAAGGAAGCGCACGAGACGCTCGCCATCGCGATGAACACGCTGGGCGGCCGCTCAAACACGGGTGAGGGCGGAGAAGACGAAGAGCGCTTCGTCGATAAGCGCCGCAGCTCAGTGAAGCAGGTCGCTTCGGGCCGTTTTGGCGTTACGGTGAACTACCTGGTCAACGCCGACGAGTTGCAGATCAAAATCGCCCAGGGTGCGAAACCCGGTGAGGGCGGTCAGCTTCCCGGCCATAAGGTGGACGAGAATATTGCCCGCACGCGGCACTCGATTCCCGGCGTCGGCCTGATCTCGCCCCCGCCGCACCACGACATCTACTCGATCGAAGATCTGGCGCAGCTCATCTACGATCTGAAGAACGTAAACCCGCGCTCACGGATCTCGGTGAAGCTGGTAGCGGAAGTTGGAGTTGGCACAGTCGCCGCAGGTGTCGCGAAGGCGCATGCCGATGTGGTGCTGATCAGCGGTTACGACGGCGGCACCGGTGCGTCCCCCCTGACCTCCATCAAACACGCAGGCATCCCGTGGGAACTCGGCCTGGCTGAGACGCAGCAGGTTCTTGTGATGAACGATCTCCGAAGCCGGATCACCGTTCAGACCGATGGCAAGCTGCAGACCGGACGCGACGTCGTGATCGGCGCCCTCCTCGGAGCCGAGGAGTTTGGCTTCTCGACCGCTCCTCTGGTGAGCATGGGCTGTATCATGATGCGCAAGTGCCACCTCAACACCTGCCCGGTCGGTATCGCTACGCAGGATCCACGTCTCCGGGCGAAATTCGCCGGGGCACCCGAGCACGTCATCAACTACTTCTTCTTCGTTGCCGAAGAGGTTCGCGAGATGATGGCGCAGTTAGGCTTCCGCCGATTTGAAGATATGGTGGGTCGCGTTGACCTGATCGATATGGCTCCGGCCCTCGATCACTGGAAGGCACGCGGGCTCGATTTTTCCAGCATCCTGTACAATCCGCGTGTGCCGGCGCGTGTGGCACGCCGCAAGACCATCGAGCAGGACCACGGCCTCGAAGAGGCACTCGATTACAAGCTGATCGACCATGCGACCCACGCGCTGGAGAACCGCACGCGGGTGGAACTCGAGTTGCCGATCCGCAACACCCATCGCACGGTCGGTGCAATGCTGAGCGGCGACATCGCACGCCGATACGGATCGCTGGGACTCCCTGAGGACACGATCAAGTTCCACTTCGTTGGTTCGGCGGGCCAGAGCTTCGGAGCATTTCTTGCGCCTGGAGTCACGCTGACGCTCGAAGGCGATGCCAACGATTATGTCGGGAAGGGTTTGTCGGGAGGCCGCATCATTGTGTATCCTCCACGCACCTCTACCTTCGTTCCCGAGGAGAACATCCTCATCGGCAACGTCGTACTTTACGGGGCTACGTCCGGTGAAGCGTTTTTCAACGGTATGGCGGGCGAGCGCTTCGCGGTTCGGAACTCCGGTGCCACCGCCGTCGTGGAAGGTGTCGGCGATCATGGCTGCGAATACATGACCAAGGGTCTGGTCGTTGTGCTGGGAAAGACCGGAAAGAACTTCGCCGCCGGCATGTCGGGCGGTTTTGCATTCGTACTCGACGAATCAGGCGAGTTCCGTTCGACGCGTTGCAATCGCAGCGGAGTCGACCTGGAGCCCCTGGCAGAGGCGACCGATATCGCTGCGGTGCGGCTGCTGATTGAGCGTCACATCGAGTTGACTGGTAGCCCTCGCGGAAAGTGGATCCTCGAAAACTGGGCTGGACTGCAGGAGCGGTTCGTTAAGGTTTACCCGCACGAGTACAAGAGGGTACTGGGCGTCCAAAAACAGGCAGAGCCTGCCGCGCACAGGGCTGCTTCGGTTTCCAGCGCTCCTCAGGAGGTGCGTGCCTGATCATGGGTAAGACTACTGGTTTTCTCGAATACGGCCGCGAGCTGCCCTCGCGGCGCCCGGTTCCGGAACGCATCAACGACTGGTTTGAAATTTATCAGCCGTTTCCGGAAGAGAAGATTCGGGCACAGGGCGCACGGTGCATGGACTGTGGCGTGCCGTTCTGTCACACCGGATGCCCGGTCAACAACATCATTCCTGACTGGAACGACATGGTCTACCGGGATCGCTGGGCAGATGCGATTCGCACATTGCATGCGACCAACAACTTCCCGGAGTTTACGGGACGGGTATGCCCGGCGCCCTGTGAAACTGCTTGCGTGCTCGGCATCATCGAACCTCCTGTCTCGATCAAGCTCATCGAGAAGAGCATCGTTGAACATGCCTGGGAGTCCGGCTGGGTCAAGCCGGAGCCGCCGGAGGTTCGAACCGGACGTCGCGTAGCAGTCGTAGGCTCCGGTCCGGCGGGGCTCGCCGCGGCACAGCAACTCGCGCGCGCGGGTCACTCGGTCACCGTGTTCGAAAAATGGGACCGCATCGGCGGTCTGCTTCGATACGGGATTCCCGACTTCAAGATGGAGAAGTGGACCATCGACCGCCGCGTGGAGCAGATGAAGGCCGAAGGCGTCCGCTTCGAATGCAACGTGCATGTCGGCGCAAACATGCCGGCTTCGGACCTGCTGACACAGTTCGACGCAGTGCTGCTTGCCGGTGGTGCTGAAGCACCCCGCGATCTGAAAGTTCCAGGGCGCGAGCTCAAAGGCATTCATTACGCGATGGAGTTCCTGCCACAGCAGAACCGTAAGGTGGCCGGAGATCACGTAGACGGACAGATCACCGCTACAGGCAAGCACGTCGTGATCATCGGTGGCGGCGATACGGGTGCGGACTGCCTTGGCACATCGCACCGGCAGGGAGCGGCATCGGTCTACCAGTTCGAAATTATGCCGATGCCTCCGGCGGATCGCGCTGCTTCCACGCCGTGGCCACTATGGCCGCTGCAACTCCGGCAGGAAAGCTCTCACGAGGAGGGCGGACTGCGCGAGTGGTCGGTTGCAACGACGAAGTTCACGGGAGACGAGCATGGCAACGTGCGAAAGCTGCACGCAATTCGTGTTGGTCCTCCCCCGAAGTTCGAGCCTATGCCCGGCACTGACTTCACGCTCGACGCCGATCTCGTGCTCCTCGCCATGGGCTTCACCGGCCCCGTCAAGCCGGGTTTGGTTGAGCAACTCGGCTGCAAGCTCGATCTGCGCGGGAATGTGGTTACCGATGATAGTTACGCAACCTCCGTTCCTGGCGTCTATGCCGCAGGCGACATGCGCCGTGGTCAGTCACTTGTGGTCTGGGCGATCGCTGAAGGCCGAAAGGCCGCGCGAGCCATCGACCTGCAACTGATGGGTTCTACGAGACTGGCTTGAAGGCCCTGAGAGGAGGCCTCTTGTGAACGGGTTCTGCTTTCGGCAGAGCCCGTTTTTTTATTGACTCAATGGAGCGATCACCCGGATCTGACGCCCCGCGGGCACTTCGGCCCACCGGGCAGCCAAGCCCCGGCGACCTGTTCGCAGTGGCTCAGCAGCTCTATACAGAAGGGCCGTGGCTGATGCGCACGATGATGCATTACCGCATCCACATCTGTCCGTTCGAACTTCTC
>DASQEG010000366.1:0-3766 GCA_035633775.1 Bryobacteraceae bacterium | reverse complement strand
GCGAGCAATGGCACCGAGAGCCAGCAGGGCAAGGCCCGACAGACCCAGGGTAGACGGCTCAGGAATCGCAGTCACGACAACGGTGGTGGTATAGCCTGCTTCCACCTGTCCGTCACCGCCGGGGCCGAGCTCCGCCAGAAGTTCCTGGAAGGACTGACCCTTGAAGTTGGCCACGAAGGTGGCGCTGAACCGGCTGGTACCGGTCATGTTGCCCATGCCGTCCTGAACCTCGACACGACCCTCAGCGATGAATGAACCCTGCGAAGAAAGGTCTCCGTCAGCATCGGTGAAGTTGTTCAGGTTGTACGGCGATACCGGAAGCCCCGCGAAGGTAGGCGTGCAGATCTGCCCGCTTGCCGGAGCAGCGGTGCACTGCGTGCTTGGAAATGCGCCCGGCAGAATGCGCTCGAGCACAAAGTTCCAATTCTCGTAACCGTAAATCTCGATCCAATTCGGAATGTTGAGAGCTACGTTGGTGGGAGTAAGGAATGCGTCGCGGTCATCAACGTCGCCGAACTCGACGGGCGCGCCATTGAGAACACTAAAATTTCCCGTGTTCAGGGCCTGCACAACAGTGAACTCACCCTCGCTGGGGGCGTTCCCGTCTGGGACGAAGTCGGTTGCCGTCGGGGTGATGATTGCGCCACCGCTGAACCGGAACGTGCCCTGGATCGGCGCAGCGAAAGCTGAGGTTGCCGCTAACAGAGCGAATGCGATAATCGAACTTCTTGTAAACTGTCTCACTATTTAGTCCTCCGAAGCTGCCTGATAATCAAGGTCAACTGTCTACCTAATCTACAGCATGAGCTACTGCTTGACAAGGCTTTTCCGAAGCAATCAAGCTGTAACCTATTCAGGATCGACCCATTTGGGTGACCCCTGCGCAACGTTCAAACCGCTGTTGCGCTTATGGACTCACTGTCTATACGAAGACATCCATCTCGCGTGGGGAGTTTCCTTGCGCAAACATTAAAAATTCAGAAGTCTTTCTGCTTCGCTCACGAGATCTTCAGTTTGCGGCAGGATCTCGTGTTCCAGGGCGGGATTGTAAGCGACCCATGTGTCCAGCGCTCCAACCCGGCCGACAGGAGCGTCCAGCGAGCTGAACAGCTCTGATGCAATGCGGGCCGCGATTTCCGCTCCATAACCCCAGCTCAAACAATCCTCCTGAGCTACGATCACGCGGCTCGTCTTCTCTACCGACTGCTGAATCGCGCCCCAGTCATAGGGTGAAAGACTTCGTAGGTCGATGACTTCAATGGTTACTCCCTTCCGCCTCGCCTCTATCTGCTGTGCAGCGCTTAGTGCTTTGTAGACGAGAAACCCATAGGTAATCACGGTAAGGGAATCTCCGGCCTTAATTACCCGCGCCTTACCAAACGGGATCGTATAGTCGGGACCCGGGTGAGGAGACCGGTTGTAAGGTTCTCGGTATAACCTTTTATGCTCCAGGAATAGTACCGGGTCATCGCACCGGATAGCTGTTCTGAGCAAGCCGCACGCGTCGAGTGCGTTGGATGGAAATAGTACTCTTAGCCCAGGAATGTGCGTGAAAGCTACCTCACCGCACTGACTGTGATACACAGCGCCGCCATTCAGGTAACCGCCGATGGCAGCGCGGATCACCATGGGACATGACCAGCCGTTGTTCGAACGCCAGCGGATATTAGCAATCTCATCGCGAAGCTGCATCATTGCAGGCCAGATGTAATCAAAGAACTGGATCTCCACTACGGGTTTGAGACCACGCGCAGACATGCCTGTCGCCCGGCCCACGATGCTCGCTTCGGCGATGGGAGTGTTGAAGCAACGTTTCGATCCAAACTGTATCTGCAGTCCTGCTGTCGCCTTGAAGACACCGCCCTTACCCTTCACTTCGCTCAGGCTCGCTTCACGACTACAGTCGGCTACGTCTTCCCCGAAGACTATGACCGAATCGTCGCGGCGCATCTCCTCTGCGAGCGTCAGATTGATCTCGTCCACCATCGTGCGCGGCTCGCCGCTAAAGGCGGGTGCACGATCGAACTCGGGACCCGAGGGGTCGATGCGGTCGGAATACAGGTAGAGCAGGGATTTCCCGAGTGCCGGGAGCGGTGCTGACAGAGCGTGATCCGTGGCTTCCTGAACTTCGCGGTCCACCTCGGCCATGGTTAGCTGCAGGCCGGCACGATCGAGAATGTCGTTCTCGATCAACCACTCAGGAAAGCGCAGAATCGGATCCAGTTTTGCCTCGGCGGCTCTTTCTGCTGCCGTTTTGTAGAGGCGCTCGTCATCGGACAACGAATGTGAGTACGGTCGGATGCACTGCGCGTGTACAAGAGCAGGTCCCCGCCGGGCGCGACACCAGGCGACTGCTTCGGCCATAGTTTGGTGCGACTGGTGGAAATCTGTCCCGTCCACTTCAAGCCGCAGCAGGTCGGGGAAGCCGCTCACCAGACGGGATATGCTGCCGCCAGGAGTCTGGCACTCGACCGGGGTAGAGATCGCGAACCCATTGTCCTCAACCAGAATGACGAGGGGCAGCTTTTCGAGGCACGCGAGGTTCAACATCTCCCAGAACTCGCCCTCGCTGGTGGCCCCGTCACCAGTGCATACGAGCGTGACGTCATCTCCCGCCTGGTTTCGATAACTCGATGCGTTCGCACAGCCGGCGGCCTGCAAGAACTGAGTGCCGGTCGGTGACGAGCCCGTAAAGATGTGCAATTCCGGCGAACTCCAGTGTGAGGGCATCTGCCGCCCGCCTGACGCTCGATCCGTGCCGGCTCCCACGGCCTGCAGCAACATGTCTTCAGGCGTGACTCCCAGGGTGAGCACCAGTGCCCGATCCCTGTAATATGGAAAGAACCAGTCATATCGCGGCCGCAAATTCATTGCCGCGGCAATCTGTATGGCCTCGTGGCCTGCCCCGCTGATCTGAAAAAAGATCTTGTTCTGCCGTTTCAGCAGAATCTCGCGGTCATCGACGCGGCGCGAGGTATACATCAGCCGGAAAGCTCGTATCAGCTCTTCACGGTCTGCGCTGCCAGGCAGCGGCAGGCCGCGCGCTGTCTCACCTGTAAGTGGCGTGACCATGCTTGAGGGGTGATCCTCCGTAGGCCAGTGTAGCCGATGGGGGGTACAGGCAGCGTTAACCGCATGCCTCCTCAAAGCGATGGAACGGCGGGTGGCCTGTTATAATCACTGCTTCGCACGCCTGCGCTTTCATCTGTTTGCATCGCCGCAGAATGACGCGCTGACACACTCTCGAAGGGGATAAACACGAATCATGGCAGTCACGGGTTCTGGCGCTGGGCTGGAAGGCATCATCGCCGCTGAATCGAGCATCTGTTACATCGATGGGCAGGCGGGAATCCTCAGTTACCAGGGATTCAATATCCACACCCTTGCCGAGAACGCCGTATTTGAGGAGGTTATCTATCTTCTCTGGAATGGTCGGCTCCCCAACCGTGCGGAACTGGATTCGCTGAAGGCGGAACTGGTCCGGCACCGTCCGATTCCGTCCGAGATCATCGATTTTCTGCGCAGTGTGCCCCAGAGCGTACCCATGGACGTCCTGCGGACGGCCGTGTCGATGTTGAGCCTTTACGATCCGATCGCAAGGGACATGTCGGAGGCGGCGAACACCGAGAAGGCGATCAAGCTGATGGCGCAGACTGCGACCATCGTGACCACGTAGGACTGTCTGCGCAACGGCCGCCCTGTCGTTGCGGGTGACCCGCAACTCGGGTTCGCGGCAAACTTTCTCTACGCCCTTACCGGCAAGCGA
>DASQEG010000365.1:0-3802 GCA_035633775.1 Bryobacteraceae bacterium | reverse complement strand
GCATCGCCAGTGGGCGGAGACGAACGTTTCGAAACTCGATCTTCTTACCCGGGTTGAACTGCAGCCCGATGTGGCCGGCGGGTGACTTGCGGTCGCTCATCTTTAGGACCGCGTTGCCGTCGAGCCTGACCTCGATTGCCGGGCCCCGCGCTGTTACATGAAAGGTCTGCCATTCCCCGCCCTTGATCTTCGCCCCCTTAGCAGCAGCGTGGGCGACGATACTCCCTGTGGGGTATTTCTCATGTCCATCGAAGATCTGGAGTTCATAACCAGAAACGTGCGGGCTGCCGCCGCGATTTGACCGTAGGAAAATCCCGCTGTTGCCATCGGCCGCCGTTCGGAAGTCCGCCTGAAGCTCGAAATCGGCGAACACGGCGTTGTGGCGCAGCCAGCCATACTGACCGGTTTCGGCGACCAGGGCGCCGTCAACGACCTTCCATTCCGCACCCCCCTCCGAGGTCCAGCCGAACGTGGATTCACCGTCGAAAAGCAAGATCCAGCCCTGAGCGGCTTCTTCGGTCGAGAGGCGGCTTTGGGCGGCTGCGAGGAATGCCGAAACGAGCACGGCCGCGAGGGTTCGCATGCGCTACATGGTACCGAAGGACAAACTGCTACGATCTGCTAATTAGGTACTCAAGAAACTTGACACGTCATTAGTGGGCATTGCATACTCTTATCAGAGCCCCGGAGCATCAGGGGCAAAAGCTAAATGGAGGTACTACGACCCATGCTGAATTCCGCTAACGATAACTTCCGCCGTCTGATTGACGAGGTATTCGAGAACGCCGCCGGCGGAATGCTGCGTCCGGTCAGCACCGTTTCCCGCTCGCAGCAGTGGAGCCCTGTGCTGGAAAGCGCCTGGACGGACAATGCCCTTCGCATCCGTGCGATCGTCCCCGGCGTGCTCAGTGGAGACTTAAAGGTCACGCTGAACAACAACCAGCTGGTGCTCGAAGGCGAGCGCAAGTTGCCCGAGGGGTGGCAGAAGGATGCCTGGACTCAGCTTGCATACGGCAAGTTCCAGACAGCAGTGACACTGCCGACCGGCCTTGATGCCGATAAACTCGAGTGCCGCTTGCATGACGGAGTGCTCGACATTTCCGTGCCGGTGAGTGAAGCCCGCCGCCCGCGTCAGGTGCAGGTGCAGACCGGTGCTCCTGAGAACAACCAGGCCCGCACGATCACTGCTTAACTTCATCTTGGGACCCGGGGCGCGAGTTGCCTCGGGTCCTTCTGCTTTTCCCCACAGCCCTACTGGTCCAAAATTCAAAATTCACGCATGCCGCCCGAGTACCCGACCCTGCAATTCGCAAGTGAGGCTGCCTTCAGTGCGTGGCTGGAAGCCAACCACTCAAAGCTTGACGGGGTTTGGGTCCAGTTTGCCAGGAAAGGATCGGGCGTCCCGAGCGTCACGTATCCCGAGGCAGTCGAGGCGGCCCTGTGCTTCGGCTGGATCGATGGTCAGGCGAAAAGCCTCGACGCTGCCAGCTACCTGCAGAAGTTCACACCGCGCCGCAAGACGAGCCTTTGGTCAAAGGTGAACCGCGACAAAGCAGAGCGTCTCATCGCAAGTGGGCGCATGCGCCCGGCCGGGCTTGCCGCCGTCGAAGAGGCCAGGAAGAACGGCCGCTGGGACGCTGCCTACAGCACGACTGAAGAACCAGCGGTGTGGACCGAAGCACTCGCCGGAAATGCAAAAGCCCGATCTGCCTGGAAGAACCTGGACAGCCGGAACCGCAACGCGATTCTGTTCCGGATCCAAACGGTACGCAGGGAAGAAACTCGAACGCGCAAAATTGCCGAGTTTATTCGCTTGCTCGCAGCCGGTGACAAGCCGTTTCCGAACGTGTAAGATACCGTACTATCAGTAACGTAGAAACAGTAGACCCCAGACCGGTACTGGGTAAACTGGTCAGGTGCATCAATCGAAACTGCTGGTGGCTGTCAGCCTGCTGTTGACGCCGTGCGCGTCTACGTTCGACCGTAAACACAAGCGGCCGATGGCTCGGCATTCCAGGGGACAGTTCGTCGCGTTCGCTTACACCTCGTCGAATTTGACGGCGGAAGGCAGTAAGCCGGTTGCAGGAACAACCATCGCGGCGGATACACGCGTGCTCCCGTTCGGCACCCGTGTCCGCATCTCCGATGCGGGACCCTGGTCGGGCGAGTATCGAGTCGGCGACGTTGGTGGAAACATCAAAGGCAACAAGATAGACGTCTTCGTTCCCAGCCGCGCCGAAGCGATCGAGTTCGGCCGCAGAAACATCGTGCTCACAGTCCTGGAGCTTCCGAAACGCAACGCCTCTTCCGAGGGAACCCGCGCACGCCGCGCGGACCAGCCCTGTGTGAAATGCGAGCGCAGCACCTCGGAAGCTATGATGGCTAAGAATGACTCCCGGGGACGCAAGCTCAGCTCCGGCAGCCGCCCTGACGCGGCTGGAAGACCTGCAGACAGCTCTCAGTCGGGCGATCAGGGGGAAAGCCGAGGTTCTGCGACTCTCTCTGACATGTCTGCTGTCGAGGGGACATCTGCTCATTGAAGACGTGCCCGGGGTTGGCAAGACCACCCTGGGCCACGCACTTGCGCGATCCGTCAACTGTCAATTCAGCCGCCTCCAGTGCACGAGCGACATGCTGCCGAGCGACATACTTGGCGTCACTGTCTATAACGCGCAAACCGGCGGATTCGAGTTCAAGCAGGGGCCGGTTTTTACAAACTTTCTGCTGGCTGATGAAATCAACCGTGCGACGCCGAAGACGCAGTCGGCTCTGCTGGAGGCGATGAGCGATCGCCAGGTGACCGCGGACGCCCGGTCCTACCCTCTCCACGAGCCGTTCATGGTTATCGCCACCCAGAACCCGGTTGAACACCATGGCACGTATCCCCTGCCGGAATCCCAGCTCGACCGTTTCCTGATGCGAATCCGGATCGGCTATCCCGACCTGGGCAGCGAGCGGGAGATTGTACGGCACGCCGCGCGCCCTACAGAAGCCGACGTCGAACCCGTTCTTGAGCCGGCTGAACTGTTGCAGTGGCAGGAGACGGTTGCATCCGTCGCCGTGGATGATGCGCTCGTCGACTACATGCTCGCGATTGTCTCCCGGACCCGTACGAGCGACAGTTTGTCGCTGGGCGTCAGTCCACGTGGGGCGCAGGCGCTTTATCGCGCCAGCCAGGCCCTGGCTCTCGTTTCGGGCCGCGAGTATGTGCTGCCGGACGACGTCAAGCGGCTGGTCCAACCCGTGTTCGCGCACCGGATCGTTGTGAATAGCCGGACGGTTCTGGGCAGCCGCTCCGCTGACGCGGCAGAACGCGTTCTCCAGGAGATTCTCACTCAGATCGATGTCCCTCTGTAGCGGACACTCTTCCCAATTTCTATGAAGACTGCCATTGTTGGTCTGCCGATGGTCGGCAAGACCTCCTTGTTTACGATCCTTACGGGTGTGCATGAAGCGGCGCGCGTCGGGCTCATGGAAGCCCGCGTCGGCGTGGCCCGGGTGCCCGATGATCGCGTGGAAGCACTGGCCCGGATCTTCGAGCCGCCGAAGGTCACCTACGCCACCGTCGAGTACCTGGACTTTCCGGCGGTTTCACGTGAGGCCCTTCGCAACCCGAGCTACCTCGCTGGGCTGCGGAACGTGGATGCAATCGCGCATGTTCTGCGTGTTTTCCAGGATGAGAGCGTGCCTCACGAACACGGCAGCGTCGACCCGCTGCGGGATGCTGATGAACTCGACTCGGAGTTCCTCCTGAGCGACCTTGTTGTCATCGAGAAGCGGCTTGAGCGCCTCGAGAAGGACC
>DASQEG010000364.1:0-8065 GCA_035633775.1 Bryobacteraceae bacterium | reverse complement strand
CCCGGGCTCGACCCGATGGCACGACGCGTTCGCGGCCGACACGAGAGTGGCGTTTCCCGCTTCTGTCGCGACGTTCTATATCTCGGGCTGACTGTAGCGGCGGTGCCCTTTACGGTGCTCGAGGCAGCATGGCGCTCAGGTTCGACCGTGATGATCGAGGCACGAAAGAAAACCTCGTGATCCTGCGCCGCATTCCGCCGGTGCTGAGGTTCGCACCCGAGTCTCTGCAGCGCTATGTGCTGCACTTCGAAGCTTCGATCGAGGATGCTGCGCGTGCGTTCGCGAAACGCCTGGCGCCGGGAGCACGAGTGCTGGATGCAGGCGCCGGTGAAGCGCAGTACGCTCCGCTGTTCGATCATCTGCGTTATACGGCGGTGGACCTCGGCGTGGGCGATGAGCAGTGGGAATACACGCGGCTTAACGCTGTGGCGGATCTGGCGTCTCTTCCCTTCCCGGATGGGTGCTTCGATGCGGCCGTCAACATCGTCACGCTCGAGCACGTGCAGGAGCCGTCGCGGGTTCTCAGCGAGATTGGCCGGGTCCTGCGGCCGGGAGGGCAGTTGCTGCTTGTGACACCGATGGAGTGGGAAGAGCACCAGGTGCCACACGACTACTTCCGGTACACCAGTTTCGGACTGCAGCACCTGCTTGCCAGCAACGACTTCGCGGTGCAGCAGCTCACTCCTGTGGGCGGCTACTTCCGCCTCGTTGCACGGCGTCTGCTCGCGATGCCCCAGTTCTTCCCTTCCCCGCTGGCGGTCGCCATCCTTGCGGCCGTGGCCGGACCCGCCCTGCTGCTGCCTCTGCTCGACCATGTTGACAAACAACGCCGGTTTACGCTCGGGCATATTTGCGTGGCGAGAAAATTGGCAGCCGTTCTACCGTAGAAGCGATGCGTGTCCTCTGGCTCCTGTTGTGCGCTGTGCTCGCGGTGCCCGCTGCAACCCGCAAGGCCCCTGTGTTCAGTGGGGCTTCAGCCCTCGCCTTCACCCGCACCATCGTGGAGTTCGGGCCACGCACACTCGACTCCGAAGCGCATCGCAAGACGGAGCAGTTCATAGCCGCAAAGGCAAAGAGCTTCGGTTGCGACGTTGAGCAGGATGTCTGGTCAGCTCAAACACCAGCCGGAGCCGTCCGCATGGCTAATCTGATCGCCCGCACAAAATCGACCGGCGAGCGTCGGGTCGTGATCAGCGGGCACTACGACACGAAGAACATCGGTAACCCCGCATTCGTCGGTGCAAACGACGGTGGCTCCTCGGCCGGCTTGCTGCTGGAGCTTGCACGAGTGCTCTGCTCAGCGAAGACACCGGTGCCCGTATGGCTGGTCTGGTTCGACGGCGAGGAAGCTACCGGAGAGCACTGGACACAGCAGGACAGTCTGTATGGCAGCCGCCGGCTGGCAGCCCGGTGGCTGAAGGACGGAACGGCTGCAAAGATCAGGGCTCTGATCAACGTTGACATGATCGGCGACAAGGACCTCAGGCTGATGGAAGAGCTCGGATCAACGGACTGGCTCCGAAAGCTCGTCTGGTCGACGGCATCGGAGCTGGGCTACGGCCGGCACTTCCCCCAGAATCCGGGTGGCGTGGAGGACGACCACACTCCGTTCCTGAAAGCCGGTATCCCCGCTCTGGACCTGATCGACTTCGAATACGGGCTGTTCAACTCGTGGTGGCACACCGAGCGCGATACATTGGACAAACTAAGCGCAGACAGCTTTACGATTATGGGACGGGTGCTGCTGCGCACCATCGAGAAACTCGGTATGGGTCAGGTGAAATGAAGCGACGAAACCTACTTCTTGGAAGCGGCATGGCCGCTCTGCCCTTTTCTGCAGTGGCTGCCGCTGCGAAGCTTCCTAACGAAACGATGCCGGAAGGGACGGCGAAGCTCACGCGGGAGCCGTTCGGCGACCTTCGTATCTACTTCGACGGGCCTACAGACCAGTTGAAGCAGATGACCGCAGGGAGCCTTCGGTTGAAGGCAGGCGCGTCGCCACATCCGCCCCACCAGCACCCCGAAGAGGAGTTCATGGTGATCACTGAGGGCACGGGCGAGATTTCAATCGAAGGCAAGATCACCAGGGTGAGCCCCGGGGTCATGATGTATTGCGGTGCGAACAAACTGCACGGAATTGTGAATACCGGCAAGACGCCGCTGCTCTTTTACTTCTATAAGTGGAGCGCGTGACGATGCGATCTGCCCTTTTTGTTTTGTGCGCTGGCCTCAGTCTTTCTGCGCAGACAAAACCCTCTTACAACGACGTTGCCCGGGCTATCCGCGCTGGTGGATCGGCTGAAGGCGTCAGCCTTGCGGACGCTTTCGGTGAGGAGAACCTGAAATCCGGACGTGCCGTTCTGTATCGTGGCGGTGAGTTGCTGTTTGCCGTTCGATCCACTCGCGAGCCGAAGCTGGTGATTGACGAGGCATCGCCCGTTGGCATGACCCGGGTGGGTGGTCAGGACCTGTGGGTGAAGGCTGTGACGGTGCCCACATCGACAAGTCACAACTTCTACTATCTGGTAGCCGAGGAGCGATTCGGCGGGCGCAACGACGTTCCGGCTTTCGGACCCTGGTCGTATGACAAGGACGGTGTGCCGAAAGGGACGCTTTCGGAGAAGCTTGTGCACAAGAGCAGCGTCTATCCGGGGCTCGAGTGCAACTGGTGGATCTATGCGCCGGCACAGTACGACAAGTCAAAGCCCGCAGCGGTAATGGTGTGGCAGGACGGTCAGGGCATGACCGAGCGCGAAGGCTCGCGCGCGCAGATCGTGTTTGACAACCTGACTGCCGAGGGTCGCATCCCAGTGATCGTTCACGTGTTTATTCAGCCGGGCACCGTCGGCGGCAAACCGTGGCGCAGCATTCAATACGATTCGGTGGACGACCGGTACCCGCGGTTTCTGCTGGAGGAGATTCTGCCCCAGGTCGCGAAACGGTACAACATTCGCACCGATGGCTACAGCCGTGCAATTGCCGGCAATTCTTCGGGCGGGATCTGCGCTTTCAATGCGGCATGGCAGAAGCCCGATGAGTTCAGCCGCGTTTTGTCGCGCATCGGAAGCTTCACCAGCATCCAGTGGCATCCCGGCGAAAAGGACGGCGGCAACCTCTTCCCCTTTATGATTCGCAAACAGCCGAAGCGTAATATCCGCGTCTGGCTGCAGGATGGTTCAGGTGACCTCGAAAACAATCATGGCAGCTGGCCGCTGCAGAACGTGGCCATGGCGAATTCACTCAAGATGAAGGACTACGACTACCACCTGAGTTGGGGCAACGGCACGCACAGCGGCGCGCATGGAAACGCGGAGATCGGCGAGGAGATGATCTGGCTTTGGCGCGGCTACGATCCTGCGGTAACCAGGGCCGACTACGTCCAGGATGCGGCCGAGCGGCAGAAGCCCATGTGGCGCGTAAGGCAGCTCAACCGCGATTAGTAGAGAATAATCTGTGTGCAGCGGAAAAGGGCCAGCGTCGTGTCGAGCCGCACTTCCGCATCCCAGACCTGAGTGCTGCGGCCGAAGTGCCTGCGCTGTGCTTCGCACTCCAGAGTGCCTTCCAGTGCCGTCGACAGAAAATTGCTCTTCAGCTCGATCGTCGTGAAGCCTTTGGCAGCTTCAGGAAGGTCGACGACGGTTCCGAATCCGCACGCCGAGTCAGCGAGTGCTACTACCGAGGCTGCATGCAGATAACCATTGGCGGCCAGCATGTCCGGACGAATGGTCATGCGAGCTCGAAGCAGGCCAGCTTCGGCGTGGACCACTTCAAGCCCCAGTAGCGCGGGCAATCCCGTGCGCCACTGATTAAGCTCTTCGACTGTTCGGATTGGCACCCGGCAAGGTTAGCAGGCAGCCGGGGTGTTGTCCGCCAGCCTCTCCGTCACGGCAGCCGAGCAGGTCAGCGGAACCAGGCTGGCAGTTGTGGCTTCGTCGCGACGAGGATCTCACGGATCGCCTCCCGATCCTCACCCGTAAGGTGCTGCCATTCCTTGCCTGTATCTTTGCCCGAGAGCACGTTCAGCAGCTTGCGGTAGAGCCGGTCCTTCGCCGGCACGGGCAGCGCTTCGAAGGATTCCGAGTAGATCATGTAGCTCAGCGGATAGCGGAACATGCGCGTCTTCAGCTCGAAGTCCCGCAATGATCGGCCTTTCGGGTCCTTCGGACCGACAGCACTGAAGATCTCGCTAAAACCCGAGGTTCCGCTGACCGGAGCAGTAAGTCGGCTTTCGTCCGAAAAGAGCATGTATCGCACGGCCTCGTTCACACCGGACCCGATACGGCGCTCGGCAGACTCTCCGATCTCGTCTTCCGGCTTACCGAGAATTCGGTTGATCTCACGGCCGCTGTGCAGGGCCATTCTCGTCTCGTACGCGAGGCGCGTAAGAACGTTCGAGATCCGCGATTGATGCTCCAGCGTCATTAGCGCAACGATGTCGCTGTGCGGCGTGAGGTACGCTCCGGCGTCGAAGCGCTTTTGCAGGTGCACGACGTTCTGCGTGCCTTCCGTGTCGAGCGCATCGGGCTTCTCGCGGCTGCGGACAAACGCATTGCCCATATGCTTTTGATCGCCGTGGTTGCCGGTCACGTACCAGCCTCCCCACCGCTCCTTAAAAGGGCTCCGATGGTCAGTGACGAACGAGCCAGCCTGGAACAGTGGCATGCCATTTGGCTCCGGGTACACCGAACGGACGACAAACCCCGGCACACCCGCAGTCGCACCGGAGGCATGACACTGCAGGCAGGAGGCGTCCCTGCGCTCGAAAACGGCCTTAACGGCCGGGTCCTGGTCGAGCGTATAGAACATGGCCCCATGCTTTGGGTCCACAGCGATTACTTCGAGCACGTCGCCACCGCGCACATAGCCGACGGACACTGAATCGTTGAAGTAGATGGCGCGCGGCATCGCCGGCGATATTTTGGCAGCCTGAAAGCTCGTCTTCGAGAAAACCAGCACCTGCGATTCGACGGGAATGTTCAGCGCCTTCAGAGTCGACCGAAGGTATCCGAAGTCCTCTTCATAGCGCAGTTTTCCGGCAGCAGTCAATTTGCGGTTCAGTCGCGCGACCGGGTCATCGGCCGTCGCTTTGGCATACCCCACCGCTTCGTGGTCGAGTGGGACTACGTAGGAGCCGCTGTACTCCGCAACGGCAACACAGACGAGAACAGCTCCTGCAAACAAGGCAGGCAGCAGGTACTTCATGTTGTCTCCGGTAGTTCCATTCTAGCGCGATTCAGGTCCTGAGAGGGTTAGAGTAGAAGCCATGTACGTTTCCCTGAACGGAACGCTGACGGCAGGTCGCCTTGGCTGGCCCGAGTTCGCCGAGCTGGCTGCGAAAGCGGGGTTCCTGGGTGTCGATCTCAACCTGGGGAAAGCGATGGAGGCGGGGCTTGAGCAGACCCGGACGCTGCTCGCCAAACTGCGCCTGAAGCCCGCAATCAGTGGCCTGCCGGTCGAGTTTCGGAAAGACGACACGCTCTTTCAGCAGGGAATGGGAAAGCTCGACGAAGCGGCGCGGTTCACTGCCCTGCTCGGATGTCCGCGGATGTCGACGTGGATCATGCCTTCCTCGGATTTGCCAAAGCCGGAGCAGCGGAAGATCTATCTCGATCGCTTCCAGGCAGTGGCAGCCGTGCTCGCGAAGCACAATGTTCGACTGGGCCTCGAGAACGTCAGCCCCGTCCATTTGCGCAAGCGCTCACCTCATGAATTCATCTGGCGTACGGACGAGATGCTGGACTTCGCCAAAGAATGTGGACCGAACGTAGGACTGCTGCTCGACTCGTGGCACTGGCATCACGCCGAAGGCAAGATCTCAGACATTATCGCGGCCGGCAAGGCCAGGATCATACACGTTCAGGCAGCCGATGCTCCGAAGCTTGCGCCCGAGGACATCCGTGACAACGAGCGGCTGATGCCCGGCGAAGGAATCATCGACTTCAACGCTTTCTTCGGCGCGTTGAAGAAGATTGGCTACATCGACGGGGTGAGTCCGGAAATCTTTGGTCGAGGCCTTAAGGACATGCCTCCTGAAGAAGGGGCGAAACTCGGCCTTGAGACTACCGTCGCTGCTATGAAGAAGGCAGGAGTACTCAGCTAGCCGGCCGCCAGGCCTTAGTGCCGCTCCTCCCGGAACAGTTTCTCGGGAACGCGGAAGTACCGACCCAGTTCCCTGGCCTGAGCACGAGTGATGGGCTTACGGCCTTCCAGCGCCTCACGTGCAAGGTGAGGATTCCCAAAGACCGGTGCGATGTCCTGTAGATCCAGGCTGTGATTCTCCATGAGCCTTTGCAGAGTAATGTGCGGCTCCGGGGTTGAATCCGTCTGGTCATCGTCTTCCTCGCCTTCGAGAACCTGACCTTCGAATGCTTCGATCAGAAGCACGATCAACCCGAGCACCTCGCGCTCTTCATCGGACAGCGCGTCGCCCTTCTCCATCAGCGACTCAGCGGCTGAGAGCAGCCTCTCATGTTCTTCCGGCGTCTCGATTATGCGCGGGCGAATCTCCTTCAGCAGTTCACCGTAACGCTCTTCATCCATCCAGTTCCCCCAGTGCGTCCGGGGAGATTTCCATCTCTTCCTCCTCCGGAGCAGCAGCCGCTGGCGTCAGCCCGAATCGCGCCGCTACATCCGGAGCATAGCGCAGCAGGTCCTGGCGCAGGCGGAGCAGGCCCAGGTCCTTGGCTTTAGCCTCCAGCATCACATCGAAGTTGCGATCGTGCATGATGCGCATGAAGGAAATGAACTCAAACGGGTGGTTGAAATCAGCATGGCCGGTCCAGAGCGGCGGCAGCAGTACAGTGATTTTCTTCCCTGTCTTGCGGTCCTTGCGCTGGACTTCGCGCATCTCGGTTCGCGGCGAAGAGAAGTGCATCTTTGGGCGTGCGCTGGTCTCCCAGGTATCCAGGAACTTCAGAAACGTACTTCGAAGTTCCAGACCTTCGGTGTTCAGGCACCAGAAGTGCTGTACGTCAAAGATCAGGCGTACACCAGTGCGTTCGTGGATCGAAAGAACCTGTGACGCGCTGTAGCGCAGGTCATCATTCTCGAGCACAAGCCGGCGGCAAACAGGTTCGGGCAACTCGCGCCACGCCTCCACCCAGCGACTCATGCCCGCTTCAGGGTCACCGTACGTTCCACCGCCATGCGTCACCACGACGGCTTCCGGACCGAGTTCCATTGCATCGAGCATCTCCGATTGCGCCAGCAAATCCGCCACGCTCTTACGCCTGAGTTCGAGATCGGGAGTGTTGATGATTACGTACTGCGAGGGATGAAACGATAGCCGTATATCGAGGTCCTGTGCCATCCGGCCAATCTCTCTCAGCTCGTCGCGGCACTCGCGGATCTGGTTGTGGAACTGCGGCATGTCCGGATGGGTGACATAGGGAGCCAGGTCCGATGACATGCGGTACATGTGCACGCTGCGCTTCTTCAGATATGCAAAGATCTCGCGCAGATACCCCAGGGAAACGCTAAGGTGAGGGTTCGACTGCCAGCGCCTCGAGTCGTTGCTCTTCAGGCCTTTCTGACCGAGTACTTTGACGGGAAATCCAAGGCGTAAGGATGGTTCAGCGGGCATGAGTGCGTCGGTGGGACGCCCTTCGCAAGGGCCGGATTTCACTTACGGCTGATAAACGGGTTGCCGCTTATATAGAATCTCAGCGGCCAGTCGGCGCATTCACGAATTCCGATGCGGGTCGTGGTCACGACGTCGAAGGACTCGCGGTCGCTGCCATATTCAACCGTCAACGGAGGCCGGGTCACATCCGCCTCGTTCAGTAATCGAGTGATCCCCATGGCGAGCGTAAGCTTGCCGGGACCAGAGGCAAGGTCCTCAACCCGGCGCGCAGCGGGACGGCGCTCGTGCATAACTTCTATGCCCTCGAGGGGCTCCAGTGCACGAATCAGAACGCATCCAGGCGTACCCTGGGGCTCGCAGACAAGGTTCAGGCACTCATACATGCCGTAAATAAAATACACGTACGCGTGCCCGGGCGGTCCGAAAATGGGTCGTGTTCTCGCCGTCAGGCCACGCGCGGAATGAGCCGCCAGGTCATCGCCG
>DASQEG010000363.1:0-4270 GCA_035633775.1 Bryobacteraceae bacterium | reverse complement strand
TACGTGATCGGCATATCCGGATTCTTGTCCATGTACTCTTTGCTTTTTCCTGCGGCTGTCTCCCACGCTTCGACCGTGTCGATCTTCAAGGCTGCCGTTGGAAAGGCCGCAGCCTGACCCTGCGGACCCGAGTAACTGGATTCGGGTCCACCGAATACTCCTTTGTGAATGTTTTCCGTTTTGACAACCGAGTACAGGAATGCCTTCGCCTTCCCTTTGGCGGCAGACACGAACGTTACTTCCCAGGCAGCGCTCTTGCCCGGTGCCTTGGGCGCGTCGTCGAGCAGCAGGTTGCGGACGCGCAGCACCTGCAGATCCGTCGCCCAGGTACGAGCTGCGACGAAGCACTGGTGAAAGGCGTAGCGCCCGCCGACCGGCTCGGCCGGTTTCTCCGGCTCCTCTGCTTTCTTCGGCGCTTCCGATGAGCACGACACAAGCATCGTCGCCACGGACGCAAGAATCATGGCAGCCACTCGCAGCCTCATGCGCTTATGGTAAGCCGCAGGGTCTGAAAAAGCTTAGAATGAAAGGCATGCTCCGACGCACCTTCGTTGCCGGCGCAGGCAGTGCGGCCCTTGTGCCTGCCGCTGCCACAGCGACCCTGCCCCCTATCGGAATTGACCTGTTCAGCGTCCGGAGTGCCGGACTCGACGCATTTGGCTTCCTGGACTATTGCGCAAAGCAGGGCGCCAAAGTGGTGCACTTCTCCGAGATTCGCTTTTTGGGGAGTCTCGACGATGAGCACGTCCGCAAGGTACGGGCTAAAGCCGAGGAGCACGGGATTCAGCTGGAAATCGGGATGCGCTCCATATGCCCGACCTCCAAGTCGTTCGATCCGGCGCAGGGGACAGCCGAGCAGCAAGTCGAGCGTGTGATCCGGGCCGCAAAACTGGCAGGCTCGAAGATCGTCCGCGCCTTCCTTGGCAGCATGCAGGACCGACAGGGCCCGGTTCCGATCGACGCTCACATCGAGAACACCGTGAAGGTGCTGCGCAACGTGCGCTCCCGCGCACAGGACGCGGACATCCGAATAGCCATTGAAAACCATGCCGGCGACATGCAGGGGCGGGAGTTACGCCAGCTGATTGAAGCCGCAGGCAAGGACTTCGTCGGTGCCGTCCTCGACTCCGGAAATCCTGTGTGGGCGCTGGAGGACCCCCACGTCACGCTCGAGGCAGTCGCACCCTACGTCCTCACCAGCCATGTTCGTGACAGCGCGGTCTGGCGCGTGCCCGAAGGAGCGGCTGTCGCCTGGACGCGCATGGGCGAGGGTAACGTCGGCATTGAAAGCTATCTGAAGCGGTACATGGAGCTTTGCCCGGGTAAGCCGATCTCACTCGAGATCATTGTCACGGGCGCGCGGAAATTTCCGTACTACGACGCGAAATTTTGGGACGCTTACAAGACCGTGCCGGCGTGGGAGTTCGCCCGTTTTGCTGCACTGGCTGATAAGGGAGAGCCAAAGCCGGAACGCCCGCAGCTTCCCAAGGATCAGCAGCCCGGACGCGAGCGTGAGGACCTGGAATTCTCCATGGCCTGGCTGCGGAAGTTCCTGAACGTCGCATGAACATCGCAGTTCCTCTCCTGCTTGCGCTTTCGATCACCGGTGACGTGCGCAAAGCGGCGACATCAGGCGACCTGGAAGGCGCGAAGAAGATCGCGGAAAGCTGGCGCCAGCAGAACGGTGTCAGTCCCGAATGGCTCGAGGCCTACTCGTGGATCGCTCGCGGGGCGCTTATGTCCAGGCGGTACGATGAGGCAGCCAGATACGCGGCCGACACCAAACAGCAGGCGCTCGGAATGCTGAAGGGGCGCAAGCTGGATGACGAGCGCCGCCTGCCTATCGCACTCGGTGCTGCTATCGAAGTGGAAGCGCAAGCAGCAGCAGCACAGGGCAAGCGGGCGGAGGCCGTCTCTTACCTGCAAGGTGAACTTGCAAAGTACCGCGATACGAGCATCCGAACCCGCATTCAGAAGAACCTCAACCTGCTCAGCCTGGAAGGCAAGCCGGCCCCCGCAATCGAGGGATATAAGCTAACTGCCGCACCCACGCTGGTGTTTTTCTGGGCGCACTGGTGCGGTGACTGCAAGAGCATGGCAGAAACACTCGGTGAAATTCGCGCGAAGTTCCCGAAGCTGGCGATTGCCGCGCCCACGCAGCTTTACGGCTACGCGGCCCGGGGCGAAGACGCTCCGCCCGCCGTTGAGCGCAAGTACATTCAGGAAGTGAAGCAGCAGTTCTACCCTTCCCTGAAGAGTGTGCCGACGCCCGTGGCCGATGAGACGTTCAAGGTCTACGGCGCGAGCACGACGCCGACGCTTGTGCTCGTGGATGCCAAAGGTGTCGTTCGGATGTATCATCCGGGCAAAATGACGCTGGAGCAGCTTTCGGACCGTATCCGGGCCATCGAACCCTGAGTAGGTGTTCAGGGCGTTACGATGGTGGCTGGCGCCCATGCCTGAGGACCCGAGAGCATTCGAACGTGTCGTCACTGGCGACGAGATTATCGGCGAGATCCTGAAGAATGCGGACGCGAACCGTTTCCAGCTGAGGCGGTCAGTCCTCTTGCCGAGCATCTACAGTGTCTACCTGCATCCCGCCGAACTCGACTACATCAGACCGGTTCTGCCGGCCCTCAAACAGGAAGCCCGGGCAGCCCTCGCAGAACATCTGCAGAAGTTAAACGCGAGCGGGCCATTCGCACCGCTAACGCGCGCCCTCGGCATCGAGAACCGGGAGCGAGTCGAGTACAAGATCGCCGATGCGGACTGGACGCTCGAGTTCTTTGCCGATACGGAAGAGCGCCTGGAGCGCGGCGACATCGAAGTGCACTCCACTCTCGCTTCCGCACCCCGGCCGGAGTTCGACGGCGCGATGACGCGCCAGGTCACACGCAAGCTGCACGGCGATTCCGTGATGCAAGAGGACGGCGCCGGTGCAGCGCCGACCGTGAAGGCTTCGGGCTCAGCTGAGGCATATGCAACCCTGAGCTGGGTTGAGGGCGGCACGCCGAAGCAGTTTACGATGAGCAAGGCGCAAATTGTACTTGGGCGGGGCGGTAAAACGCACTGGACGGACCTGAAGCTGGATTCAGCTCCGGCCGATATTTCCCGTGAACACTGCCGAATTCGGCGCGATGAACGAGGGAAATTTTTTGTAAGTGACAGTAGTCAGTTCGGCACAGCGGTCGACGGACGCCCCGCTGCGAAGAGCCCGCTCGAGTCTCCGCTGCCTGTGCGGGCGACACTTTCTCTCGCAGGTGTCCTGGAAATTCGCTTTGAGGCAGCGCCGAAGTGACCACGCTTTTTCACCTTCGCATTCCTTTTGTCCTGGTAATTCTCGCGATTACGGTGTGG
Organism: Bryobacteraceae bacterium; assembly: GCA_035633775.1. GTDB lineage: Bacteria > Acidobacteriota > Terriglobia > Bryobacterales > Bryobacteraceae > JAWXCM01. Next base: position 913 of record DASQEG010000363.1, on the reverse strand, counting down.
CTGCTTTACAAGGTGCGCGAAGGAAGCGGTACGAGCAAATGGCTGTGATCGCTGGCCTCCGCTCAGCCGGAGCTTCGGATCCGGGGCGCAAACGTGAAAAGAACGAAGATCGGTACCATGCCGATCCCGATCGTGGAATCTTTTTTGTAGTCGACGGTGTGGGGGGCCAGGCTGCGGGTGAAAAAGCTGCAGATACGGCGTGCTCCATCCTCAAAGCACGGCTCGAGCGGCAGACCGGCAGTCCCGCCGACCGCATTCGCGAAGCCGTTGCGCTCGCGAACAACGAAATCTGGCGCCTCGCCCGAGAGAACAACGAGTGGCACGGGATGGCCTGTGTCCTAACCGTGGCCGTCCTCGAAGGGGAGACGGTCCACATCGGCCAGGTCGGCGACTCGCGGCTGTACCTGCTGACACCTGGCGAGATTCGCAAGCTGACGCACGATCACTCCCCCGTTGGAGAGCGCGAAGACCGCGGCGAAATCGACGAGGTCACGGCCATGCGGCATCCGCGCCGGAACGAGGTGTACCGTGATGTGGGCACCACAGAGCACTCGCCGGATGACCCTGACTTCGTTGAGGTGACCAGCGCGCAGTATCCGGTTAACGGAGCGCTCCTGCTGTGCAGTGACGGCTTGAGCGATCTCGTCACCTCAGCCGAGATTCGGCAGATCGTGGTAGAAAACGCGGGCGATCCGGCCGCCGCAGCACGCGCCCTGATCCGTGCTGCGAATGACGCCGGGGGAAAGGACAATATCACTGTTGTTGTAGCAGAGGGCCCCAATTTCGCCTCTGAAGTTCGACGACAGGCGGTCGCTCCCCGTCGTATGCTCCCTCCTGCGCCACCGGCTTCGCGTCATCCAGCCCTGTCCGCGCCGGCTTTCCTGTTGTACGGGCTGGCTCTTGCGCTGGGCCT
>DASQEG010000362.1:0-5313 GCA_035633775.1 Bryobacteraceae bacterium | reverse complement strand
CCTTTTCAGGTTGTAAGATATTGATCAACTTCAGTTTATCAGCCGAGGGTCTCAGATCTGGGGTTTCAGAGTCGGCATGGTGCTGCCGCCCAGCCCAGCGTAAGCGTCGCGCACCCGAACCACTTTGCCGTCCGCGAAGGTTACGAACGTGACTTTCCCCGGGGGTTGGCCATAGATCCAGTCTTCGGTTTCCTGGCCTTCTCTGTTTTCGCGAACCTTGGTGCGCGGCTTGCCGACGGCGAGAATCACCTGGTCACGGTCCATGCCCTCGATCGCGCGCTTTTCCTTAACGGCGGCCTGAATCTCGGGTGGCAGTGTGTCTACCAGTTGCTCCGTTGCCGTACGCCGTTCGAAGTTCATCAGCGGCGTGAGCAGCTTCTTGATCTCGGAAGCCTCGAGCGCAGGAGTGCTCTTGCCGAACAGGAGAGCGATCGTAGTCCCGCCCGGAGCTGGTGTGGTGTTCCCGCGGCTGATAGGAGTCGTGCTGTTGCCTACGCCCACCTGCACATTTTCGTACCACTTGCGCTTGCCTGTCATGCCGCCGTTGATCTCAAAGACGATGCGGTCGTCTTCGATCTCGACCTTTGTAATCTGTATCAGGTCGCCGGCGCGTGCGGCAGGTCCAAAGGTCTTTCCTGCTTCGTCCCACCTCTCCTTGTCGTATTTGCCGTCCGCTGGGAACTCCAGTGCCTTCTTCGACCGCGGCAAATAGATTTTGGCTGTCGCGAACTCCGCGTTCATTCCGCGGACGATCTCGACGCGCTGCTCGAACGTAAGCTTTTCAGCCTGCGCCGTTGCCACGAGAATCGCCGCCGCTATGGCCAATTTGGTCCTGAACATCCAGACCCTCCTGCCTCTCCGCCGGTCGTGGCCTCAGCCGGTGAAGCCAGGCGGCCAGCGCCACCACTATCAGTGATGCGGGAACGCCTGCTTCGGGTCCATAAAGGCCTCCGCTCCATACCGCCGGCACATGCCAGCGCAACGTATACCCGCTCAGGCCTATGGTAAATCCGCTCAGGTTTCCGCCCACCAGGGGAAGAATCCAGTTCCATCCGAAATGAAGGCCGATCGGAAGCCAGAGATGCTCCGTGCGGATGAAGCCGTATCCAAGGACCACGCCGAAGCCGATCGTGTTTAGGATTCCCAGCGGCGCAACGTTCAGGTTGCTTAAGTGCACCAGACCAAATAGAAATGCCGTGGCGCCGAGAGTGAACGTCGTTCCCATGTGCCGCCAGAGCAGCTGGAAGCCGTAGCCCCGGAACAGCAACTCTTCTCCAAAAGCTCCGAACAGCAGCAGCAGCGTGACGAACAGGAAGCCCCACAAGCTGGCCGGCTGTCGCGGATCTGCTTCGAGGGTGGCCAGACCGAGCGCAAGCGGAACGAGGGTGACAACCGCGCCTGCAAGCACGCCCGCCGCAACACCAGTCCCGAGTTGCCCGAGCGAGCCCCTGTCCCAGTCAAGCCCGATCGCGCTTAGGCTAACGCGCTCGAAGACCAGGAGCGAGACGGCGTTTGCAATCAGGCCAGCAAGGAGGGTCGCACCAGTTGCCGCTACGATGTACCCCGCAGGCGAGAGGATCCAGGCGCACAGGGGCACAGCGATGAATACCAGGAATCCGTAGAAACCGAGCTTCAGGAGGAACCCAAGCCGGTCCGGGGTCGGACCCACGTCGCTGCGCATAGGGCCACGGTAACCCGTCCGCGCAACGAGGGCGGGTCCCGCTGATCCAGACCACCTTCCCTAAACGTCGAGTAAACGGGAACTGTCTAAGCCAGCGCACCAGCCGTGCGGACCTTGACGCCTTTGGGTGCGACACGCACCGGCAGCACCTCGGCCCCGAGCTTCTCGATCACGGCAGTGACAGCCTCACGAGCGTCCGGTTCGACGAGGAAAAAGACGCAGCCCCCGCCGCCTGCGCCGCACACCTTTGCTGCGCGCGCACCTGCTTTGCGAGCCGCCTCAACCATCTGGTCAATCAGTTCGGTTGTGATGCCCGGAGCGTTCTTCCGGCGGTGGTTCCACTCTTCGCGGATCAGGCGCGCAGTCTCGTTCCAGTCTGACCGCTCGAGCGCTGAACGCAGTGCCTGCGCGATTGCGGAGATGCGCTCGAAGTTCTTGTGAACGGTCTTGTCTCCGTTGATGTGCGCCTTCGTAACTTCCCAGTTGTTGATCCCCGAGTTGCGCGGCTTCCCTGTATAGGCCAGCACAATTCGCTGATTGAACTCCGCCAGGTCCACCGGGAGCTGCTTGCGAATGATCCCCGCCTCGGTAAGCTCAAGGGCGCTTACGGCACCGTACATGGCCGGGTAGTAATCCTGACAGCCGGTGGGCACGCGTATGATCTGGGCCTCGATGTTCTGCGAAATTTCGCGTATCTTCTCAATGTCGTGTCCTGCCCGTGTGAGCTTGTTGAAGGCGCTGGAGATGGTGATGATCAAAGACGAACTGCCGGATATCCCTGCGCCTGCGGGTGCTTCAGAGTTGGTGGACAGCTCAATTCCGGTAGAAGGCTGGAAGTGACGTACAACCCACGCCAGCAGCGGCAGCTTGTATTTGCGTGCGGCGCGAAGGTCATCAAGCGATGCGTACTCTTCCTCACCGCGCTGATCGGACGAGCGCAGGATAATGCGGCTGTCCTCCCGTGTACGCAGAGTGCAGGACGTGTAGCGGTCAACCGCGAAGTTGACAGTCACAGCGCCCTCGTGGAACAGGTATAGCGGCCAGATATCGAGCGTGCCGCCGGCGAGGTCCACCCGACAGGGGCTTTGAGCAGTTATTTCCATGAAAAGAGCTAAGTAGAGGCTAGCCCGTTCCGGCGGCATGGCGCAAGCATGCCTGTGATAAACCAAAGCTATGCGAAAGACCCTTTTGGCCGTGCCGCTTCTGGGCGCGGCTTTGGTTACCGGCGTAGCTGCCTGGCAATCCGCTGCTCCGGCTGCGGCGCGTCCCACCGGCTCCCTGACGGAAGAACAGCTGCTGGAGGGCTTCCGAAAATCCACCGTTGCCTCGGTGTCGGATGCCGTCGATCAGGTCGTCGGTCAGCGCGGTTTCATGTCCCACGACATGCGGCCGCGGATCCCGGGCCAGATCGTCGGGCGCGCCATCACAGCGCTGCTCCGGCAGGCTCCACCGGAGAAAGCAACGGCCGCCCTCAGTGCCCAGCATTCGGTTGCCATGATTGACACCTCGAAGCCCGGCGATGTGGGCATCATCGTGGTCGAGAACGGGCTCGATGTCGCAGGTATGGGCGGATTGATGGCCACCACTGCCAGTGTCCGCGGGATGGGGGGAGTGCTCATCGACGGCGGCGTGCGCGATCTGGCCGAGCTTCGGGCCCTGAAGTTCCCCACGTACTCGCGAAGTGTGGTCCCATCGAGCTCCGTTGGCCGCTGGGCAAGTGTCAACAACAACGTTCCTGTTCAGTGTGCCGGCGTCCAGGTGAAACCGGGAGACATTATCGTGGCCGGAGAGGATGGTGTCGTGCGCGTGCCTTCGGAAAGAGCGGCCGAAGTCCTGAAGCGATCTCAGGAAATCGATGACAGGGAGACTCGGATGGTTCCGATGATTCGCCAGCACAAGGCCCTGAGCAAAGTTATACAAATCTTTAACCGCATCTGAGATCGGAAACTGTGACGACAGCGTAACATCATAAGTGAGCGCGCCAACGCGGCTGTTTGCCCGGCGTGTCCGGATTCCTCGGTCTTTTGCGCTATTACAACTTTGACAGAGCGCCGATAAGTGGGCTGTATGGTGAATCGCCGCGTAGAACCCCGAATGCTGTGTGCCGACCTTGTCGATGTGCACTGGAAGGACAAGAGCGGACGGGTGCGTCGCACCGTAGCTAATCTCGAAGATATTTCACTTTCTGGCGCGTGCATCCAGACCGACATCCCCGTTCCGCTCGACTCCCATGTACGGCTGACGTACACAAGGGGCGAACTGAAAGGGCGCGTCTGCTACTGCATCTACCGTGAGATCGGTTACTTCATCGGCATCGAATTCGACGCTGGCCACAAGTGGTCCATTCGTCACTTTCGGCCGCAGCACCTCCTTGACCCACGGAGGCTCGCGGCTCGCGCCGCTGCTCGTGCGGTGCGACGAAGTTCCTCTACGACTGACCTGCTGCACTGAGCCGGGAAGAAGGTTTCACCTGTCGGCTATAGTTAGGTCAGTGCCCAGCCAGTATGCCGCTGCTTGAAGGAGTGTTTGCTGCCGCCGTGACGCCCAGACGGCTGGGCCTGCAGGACATCAACCTCGGTGTTCTTTGGGAACTGATGGACTTCCTCACTGAGCGCGGGGCACAGGGCATAGTCCTGCTGGGCGCGACCGGCGAGTTCGTACATTACAGCACCTCTGAGCGAATGCGGATGACTGGTCTGGCTCCGCGCCGCAGCCGGGTTCCCGTGCTCATTAACGTTTCGCACTCGACGCTGGACGGCGCGGTCGAACTGGCGCAGGCTGCTGCTTCCTCAGGCGCGGCGGGAGTGCTTCTGATGCCGCCGTACTTCTTCCGGTACAGCGATGAGGCACTTCGCAGCTTTTATCTCCGCTTCGCCGAAGATGCCGATATTCAGATACCAACGCTGCTATACAACATTCCGCAGTTCACAAGCGCAGTGAGCCCTGACCTGCTTGAGTTCCTGCTCCGGCAGGGAGCAGTACATGGCGTTAAGGATTCCAGCGGTGATCCCGACCTGATGACCCGGCTCGTGACACTGCGTCGGGAGATTGCCTTCACGCTGATGATCGGGAACGATAATCTGTTTGCCCGAGCCCTTCCGGAGGGCATCAGTGGAGTTATCTCGGGCGTCGCATGTGCAGTACCGGAGCTGCTCCTGGCACTGAGCCGTGCGGTGCAATCCCAGGATGGGGACGCGGCCGGACGGCTGGAGACCAGGCTGGCCCAGATCATCGGCTGGATTGACCGTCTTCCGGTTCCGGTGGCCATTAAAGAAGCCATCGCTTCACGCGGCCTGAAGGTAGGCCCTCATGCAGTGCCGTTATCGTCCGATCAGTCGCAACTCGCGGCCGACTTCCGCAGCTGGCTGAAGAGCTGGCTCGAGGAGGTGCTGGCGGAGTGCAAAAGTGTTCGTTAGGTGGGGTGTTGCGGCCTTTGCGCTGCTGCTGTTTGCCCAAAGCTTTGTAACGGGCCCACAGGTGACCACGTATTGGTCGCCGGTCGATGACTCTGACCAGCCGTATGGCCTCTATGTCCCGCGGAACTATACGCCCGATCGCAAGTGGCCGCTGGTCGTCAGTCTCCACGGAGCATATTCAAATCACCGGTTGAACCTGCGGCGAGGTTTTGGCCT
>DASQEG010000361.1:0-6593 GCA_035633775.1 Bryobacteraceae bacterium | reverse complement strand
CGCTGCTTTTCCTGAAGAATCAGCAATCGCCGCTGCTTCTCCTCCTCAGGAATATGATCTTCGTACTGGAGCGCCGACGTGTTCGGCCGTCTCGAGTACTTGAACGAGAACATCGAGTCGTAGCCAACCTCTTCGATGAGCGACAGGGTCTGTTCGAAGTCAGCGTCCGTTTCCCCAGGGAATCCGACGATGATATCGGTGCTCAGGGCGATGTCCCGCGGTGAGCTCTTGAGCCAATCGATCCGGCGCATGTAATCGCTTCGGTCATAGAGCCGCTGCATACGGCCGAGGACAGCGGATGAACCGGACTGCACTGGCAGGTGCACCTGGTTACAGACCGACGGCACTTCACTGATCGCGTCGACGATCTCCTTACCGAAATCACGCGGATGCGACGTCGTGAAGCGAACGCGCCGAATACCGGGGACAGAGCCGACCTCGCGCAGCACGCGGGCGAAGTTCCATCCGCCATCGGACGGATCACGGTAGCTGTTGACGTTTTGCCCGAGGAGTTGGATCTCTGTATAGCCCATGCCCGCGAGCTCTGCTGCCTCACGCATGATGCTGGCGCTGGTACGGCTCCGCTCAGGTCCGCGGGTGAATGGAACAACGCAGTAAGCGCACGCCTTGTCGCAGCCTTCGATGATCGTGATGTATGCGCGATGGGGATTGTCGCGACGCGTCAGGGGCGTTTCAAAGGCCTCATCCGTATCCAGATTCAGTCCGGTGACACGCCGCTCGCCGCGCTCAATCTGAACCAGGAGTTCAGGGAGCCTTGCGTAGCTGGCCGAGCCGCAGACGAGGGACACGTGAGGTGCCCGGTCGAAGATCCGGTCGCCTTCCTGCTGCGCGACGCAGCCGAGAACACCGAAGACCTTGCCCGCATGCTCACGCTTGAACTGATCCAGGCGATGGAATACCTTCTGTTCAGCCTTGTCCCGGATGCTGCAGGTGTTATAAAGCAGCAGATCGGCTTCCGCTGCGGAGCCGGCCTGCTGGTAGCCCTGGGCGACAAGCGTCCCGATCACCTTTTCGGAGTCGTGGACGTTCATCTGGCAGCCAAACGTCTCAATATAAAACTTCTTCATGCAGCTTTCACTATTCTACGGCGCGGAAGGCCAGACCTCAGCCGCCGACTTTTAGATTGAAAGGCTCGGAAGGAGCGCCGCCCAGGAAAAGCACTACGGGGACCGTGGAATTTCGCAACATCTCCTCCGGTACACGGACAACGAGAACGTGCCGATCGGCTTCGGGGAAGACTCTGATGACGCGCGTGTCCCTGCCGCCGATCGTGACGGTTGCCTCTTGAGCAGCGGCGGAGCCAAGTCCGGCAACGGTGAGGAATACAAGGTCGCCGGGCTTCGGATCACCACCTGCAGCATTGGCACCAACGATACGGGCTGCCTGTGCGTCAATGACCATCGGGATGGGCAGGCTTCGCTCTCCGGCTACATCGAGGCGGAGGGTTGTTACTCCCGTGGCCATGCCCTGCGGGACCACAAACGTGACCTGGCCCGTTGCGACGGTGAGGGGCGTGATACGCGTCTCGTTAAGCAGGACGGCTGTGTTCGACGTTGTCAAATTCACGGGCGCTGCGGCGACGTTCAGGACGACGACGCTCCCCGCGCTGATCGACGTTCCGCCGGTCCCGGCATTCGCGTAGTTCGAGGCGAGCCAGAAGGGACGTGCTGCTGGGGCGGAGACTGCGAACGTGAACGGACTGTTCAGGACCTGAAGACCGGAAAGCACTGTGAGCGGCAGAACACCTGCAACAGCGTTCGGATGCGCTGCCACACTGACCAGCAGCCGAGTCGGACTCAACACCCAGATGCGTTTGACTACAACGTCGGTAGATCCGAAGCCGACCGATACCTGACCCTCCACAAACTGCGTACCGACTGCATCGATCTGAATGGCTGCATCAGCGCCTGGCGGGATGGAACTTGGACTGGTAATAAACGCTGGCAGCGCGGAGGCACCTTCGCCTCCGTACTGCATCGTTGGTGGAGCCTCGTTCTGTAGAAACAGCGAGCTCTGGCCATCTGAGTTCAATGCGGTAACCACGGCTTTGTGGCCCGGAGGAGCTTGTGGGGCGGTTAGAGTAACGCGCGAACCGCCGCCGTTCGGCAGCGTCTCCAGGGAGCGTACCTGTGCCGGCGTCCCGTCGAACAAATACCTGGTGTCGGCGTTGACACCGGTCGCCTGTATGGTCGCAATCCGCGTGTTGCCCTCCACAGCCGACGTGACGGTCGCAATCTGTGGAGGCTGATTCTCGACGTGAAAGAACGCAGAGGGCAGAACATAGATGTCGTTCTGCGATCCGAAAACGAGGTGTCTGGGGCTGTCCGATGACACAAGCAGCATCTGCTGGGCAAAGTCGATTTGCACGAAAGTGTCGGGCGCGCTCGGGAAAGGTCGGACGGGTAACGAGGCGCCGCCCAGAACGCTGACTGTGGCGGCAGCGGTCAGGTTCAGGCCTGTTGCGGCGACATAGGGCCGTCTAATGGAGGGGCTCAGATAGGGCGGCTTAACCCCGGAGTTGCCGGGATACGCGTAAGTCTCGACCGAATGGATCGTGTATCCGTTTCGTCCCCGCACCGAGAAGCTGATGTTTTCCACCACGCTGCCCGCCGTCACGCCCACGGGAGTTGACTGCACCCAGTCTTTCGTCCCATTCGGCGATCCGGGGTTGAAGAAAACGGTTTCGAACGGCGCTGATTCCGGAAGGTATCGCCCGTCGCTATCCATGGGGTAAACGATGTCGCCTGGCGTAGCCTGACCTGGCCGCGGAGGCGGCAGCGGGTGCACGTATACGTAGTACCCGCGGGGTGGCAATCCGTCGATTCGGTACGTCCCATCGGGATTTGTAAGTGTGCTGACCGCAGCACCGTTGGTCGCTATCGCCACTACGGACGCAAGATTCACGCCACCGCCGGACATCGTCACGCGCCCGGTGATAGAACCGGTTGACGGTAGAAAACCCGGCCGGGGATAGAGCAATGAAATCGCCGCCACATCATCGGTGGTCAACGGTCGAGCCTTGCTGGTGGTGCGGGTCGTGGACGTGGCCATTACCCCCGATGTGAACGTGTGCTGGAGGCCTACGGCATGCCCGACTTCATGTACCAGCGTTGAGAAGAATTCCTCGGAGTGAATGGGACGACGGACCGCGTTCGGATTTACGAGGACAACCGATTTCAGAGTGGACACGGTGCTGCCGGCCGATTCCCGAATCGTTGGCCCCCCCATTGCAATTAAGCCGGGTACCTCAGTATCGAACAGGATCTCTACAGAAGGACCGTTCTGATTGCTGCCGTTGCGAGCGAAGCCGCCAAACGTCAGGCGCAGTTCCGAGGTGTCGACGTCGTTCCAGACCTTACAGGCCGCGCTTACCTGGCTAAGAAGCGCTACGCCATGTTCCGGTGAGGAAAGGTTCAGTGTTGCCGGATCAGAGATGAAGTAAGGCAGCACCCGGCCCGGCAGCGCGTTGATGTCGAAGCGCTCCAGGATGGGACGGAACGGAGCCACCCTGCTGTTGTAGTGAACGAAGTGATAGTACGCCGGAGCAACTCCGACAAGCACTGCCGAAAGCGCAAGCGTGCGGAGAACGCTCACTTCGCTTCTCCGAGCGCCGCCGCCACCTGTTCACGCAATTTCGGGAGGGAGATTTCGATCGCCTCGTCACGAACCGGATCGCCGGATCGGGACAACATGCGTTCCGATGATGCGGCTCGACGGGCGATTGCTCCGGCCCCCGCCGTTGCCTCGAGGTCGAATTTGCCCTGGGAAAGTCCGATTACCTGGTAGGTACTGGACCGGCCTGCCCAGAGAAACAGAACGTACTCCTTGCCGGCAGTGAAACTTGGCGTTCCGGCAAAGGTTTGTATCAAACCGTCGGCGCGTCCTCCGGGTACGACGAAGCTGAGCACGCCCGAAAACTGGCCCTTCCAGCGCTCGCTAACACTGACCATGCACCGGGTGTAGATGAGGCTTCCCTGCGACTCGCCACGGCATGCCGACACTCGCCCGCGGACTATAAGAGTCGACTGTCGTGACATCTCGTCCACCGAAAGCTTTTCAAGAGTCGCAGCACCCGCGCCTGCGTTGAGGGCGGCGCACACGAGTACCAAACCGAAAGCTTTTGAGCAGACCAGCTTCATGAACTACCTTCAGGAGAGCACGTCCCGTACCATTCTAAGCTACTGAGGGAGGTAAAGAAACCGTGAGGGATGTGTGTTGCGGTGACACACGGGCCGGAAGATCTGTGTCAGGTCTCACCGCCTCGGACCACAAGAATCGGAATCTGCAGACGGTGCCGAACTTCATTGATCGTCGCGCCGAAGATAAGATCCTTGATACCCGAGTGCCCGTGAGCCGCCATGATGATCACGTCCGGTTTGGTCTGCCGGGCCGCCTGCACGATCGCCGCCGAAGGGCTGTCAGAGTGCAGTAGCAGCACGTCGACGGTAAACCCCGAGGAGCGGAGAGACTCGGCGGTGTTGTCGATGTAATGCTGCCCGGCGCGAACCTCTTCGGTGTGCGATAACTCGCCGTAGATCTGGCTGGTGACGCCCTCCTCGACGTGCAGCAGGATGATTCGAGCGTCCTTGGGCGCAAGCATCCGAGCGTGTGCTACCGCCGCCCGATCGCGTGATGTGTGGTCAAGCGGAACGAGGAAGCGGCGCCATGGCAGGGCCGCATCCTGATCGCGGACCGGCTCAGGCAGCGCGACAGACCTGGTCCGGCCGCGCCGCTGGAGGGCAGCCGGCAGTGCTGGCTCAAACGTTACCCACAGCAGCAGGCCGAATAATCCGGCGAGCGCAGGTGTGAGGAGGACCAGAAGGGGGCCGCTCCAGGCGCCGGCAGTCTCGAGCCAGGAGCTGATCGTGGTGTAGACCAGCCGTAGATTGAGCACAACAATGATCGCGGCTGCGATCCACGCCAGTGCCTTGGCCCACTTGGCGTTCGCGAAAGCACCCATGCGGGCGCGGTCGCTTGTGAAGTGAATGAGCGGGATGACGGCGAAAGGAAGCTGAAGGCTGAGGATGACCTGACTAAGGATCAGCAGCTTGTAGGTTCCCGCCTCGCCCGCAAGCATGATCGTGATCACGGCGGGAATGACGGCGAGCATGCGAGTAATCAGCCTGCGCAACCACGGCCTCATGCGAAAGTTCAGGAAGCCTTCCATCACGATCTGCCCCGCCATGGTGCCGGTTAAGGTGGAGGACTGCCCCGCACACAGGAGAGCAACGGCGAAGAGCGTGCTGGCCAGACCGGTTCCGAGAAGCGGAGCAAGCAGCAGGTGAGCCTGCTGGATCTCCGTCACGGGCAGGCCACGCTTAAAGAACACCGTGGCTGCGAGGATCAGGATGGCGGCGTTGACGAAGAGAGCACCGTTAAGGGCAACAACGGAATCGACCAGATTGTACCTGCAGGCCGTCCTCTTCTCGGCATCACTGGAGCCAATACGTCTGGTTTGCACCAATGCTGAATGCAGGTACAGGTTGTGAGGCATCACCGTGGCCCCGAGTATGCCGATTGCCACGTAGAGGCTTTGATCTGTAAGACGCGGGATCAGGCCGGCCGCCATCTCGCCGAAGTTCGGCTGGGCGAGGAGAATCTCCACGCCAAAACAAAGCGCGATGATGGAGACAAGCGCGAGAACAAAAGCCTCCATGACGCGGATTCCGAAACGCGTGAACCAGAGGATAAGCAGGGTGTCGGCGGCTGTCAGAACGACACCCGCAAGCAGCGGAAGATTGAACAGCAGGTTGAGCCCGATTGCTGCACCGAGGACTTCCGCCAGATCGCACGCAGCGATAGCTACTTCGCACAACGCCCACAGCGCCCATGAAACGGGCCGCGGGTAGGTCTCACGACAAGCCTGCGCGAGGTCCCGGCCGGCCACGATACCCAGGCGAGCGCTCAGCGTCTGGAGCAGAATGGCCATGAAGTTCGACATCAGCAACACCCAGATGAGCTGATATCCGAACCGGGCTCCGCCTTCAAGGTCCGTAGCCCAATTGCCGGGGTCCATGTACCCGACACTGACAAGATAGGCGGGACCGGCGAACGCAAACATTCGTCGCCAGATGGAAGGCGAACGAACAGCTACGCTGGCGTGCACCTCCGGCAGCGAGCCACTTGTGGTTCCGGCCTCCATGGCCCTACATCATACCCGAGGCACGCTTGCCCGGGCGTATGGCTTGCTTCATCAACTGTTTATGATGCGGAACGCGGGTTCGGGGTTGTTCACCGGCTGCGGCGACCCGAACATTCCGCCGAACTTAAACGACGCGTTGAAGATGTGCCCGACCTTCAGAACGCCACCGAGTTTGTGGCTGGCAACGGCCTGAAGGCCCATTGACGCAATGCAGCCGCATTGTGAGCAGTCGGGATCGCCACCGAACTGGCAAGGCGTGATACGAGTCAGAAGGTCGGCCGAAATGGTCGTAGTGGTGCGCGCAAACGTGCAATCAGCCGGCGATTTTGGCGGATTGTTGATATGGCGGATCATGCCTTCAGGCATGTCGATTTTTGGAAACTCGCGCCGGAGCTGCAGAAGTTCGGCGGCGACGCGTTCCCGGTCGGCA
>DASQEG010000360.1:0-5413 GCA_035633775.1 Bryobacteraceae bacterium | reverse complement strand
GGGCGAGGTGGCAGCAGTCTCGGCGGGCTCACCGCTGGAACGCTTAGAGCAGGGGTTGGAGGTTCTGCTGACGTGTGAGCCATCGGGGCACCGTCGCAAGGCAACCGTTGAACGTGCCTGGGAGCACAGCGGCGAACTGGTGCTTCAGTTCCGCGAAATTGCAACCCGAAATGAGGCGGAGGAACTCCGTGGCTGTCAGGTCTGGATTCCGGAAGCGGACCGGCCGCCGGCACCTGAAGGTGAGTTTTACCTGGGCGATCTGGTGGGATGTCGAGTGGAGACGAGTTCCGGACAAGCGATTGGCGAAGTAGCCGCGTGGCACGACTTCGGTGCGGCGCCGCTGCTGGAAGTCCGGCGACCGGGACAGGCTGACGTGCTGATCCCGTTCACTGACGCCTTCTACCGTGAGGTGGACACGACGGGACGAAGGATCGTGGTGGAGTTGCCTGAAGGGCTGCTGGAACTGAACGGCTGATGGTGTTCCACATCCTGACGATCTTCCCGGAGTTCTTCCGGGGACCGTTCGAGTTTGGGGTGGTGGCAAAGGCTGTAGATGCCGGTCTGGTGGAAATTCGGGTCCATAATCTGAGAGACTGGACTACGGACCGCCACAAGACCGTCGACGACCGCCCATTTGGAGGCGGCGAAGGCATGTTGCTGAAACCCGAACCGCTGTTTGACGCGGTCGAGTCGATTTGGCCGGAGCGTGTGCCGAGTCAGAAGACGGTTCTGATGTCGGCTCAGGGACGGCTGTTCGATAGTGGCGTGGCCAGAGAGTTGAGCGCCGCTTCCGAGCTTCTGCTGATCTGCGGACGCTACGAGGGTGTGGATGAGCGGGTAGCTCAGCACCTGGCCGATAATGAGATTTCGATAGGCAACTACGTGTTGAGCGGCGGTGAACTCGCGGCTGCAGTGGTCCTGGACGCTGTGGCAAGGCTGGTTCCGGGCGTACTCGGCAACGAAGCCTCCAGGGTCTGGGAGTCGTTCAGCAGCGAGGGGCATGGCTCCCGGCTGGTCGATTGCCCGCAGTGGACCAGGCCCGCGGTATATCGCGGCTGGAGCGTTCCGGAGGTTCTTCTCAGTGGCCATCACGAGGAGATCCGGCGTTGGCGCAGGAAGGCGGCAGAGGAAAAGACGGCGCGCATGCGGCCCGACCTCCTGCGGCAGGACAGTAACGAAGACGAGAACGGGATGGGCCGGACGAGCCCTCCGGCTGAGGAAGATTGACATGCAGAACGCAGTGATGCAGAAGATTCTGGACCAGAACAAGCGCTCGGACATTCCGGTGTTCCGTCAGGGCGACACCATCCGGGTTCAGGTGAAGATCAAGGAAGGTGACAAGGAACGCCTGCAGGCGTTCGAGGGGGTAGTCATTGCCCGCCATAACAGCGGCATGGGCGAGACCATCACTGTCCGCAAGGTCAGCTTCGGCCAGGGAGTCGAGCGCATCTTCCCGATCAACGCTCCTGTTATCGACCGCATCGATGTGGTCCGCACGGGCCGCGTGCGGCGCGCCAAGCTGTACTACCTCCGTGGACTGCGCGGCAAGGCCGCCCGTCTGCGCGAACGCGTCTAAAGGGAGATCTCCCACAGGTTCCCGTGGCGGTTGCCGCTAAGCGTGCTCCCGTTGCCTGCAGTGGCCGCTTCGAGCGTGCCGCCCGGGCTCGTGGGTACCTGCATGCTGCAGGTGTCGATGAAGTAGGGCGTGGTGCGCTCTTCGGTCCTGTGTATGCGGGCGCCGTCATCCTCCATCCCGATCGTCCGGTTCGCGGACTTCGCGACAGCAAGGAGCTGACGCCTGAAGTGCGTGAAGTGCTCGCGGAAAGAATCCGGGAACGCGCGCTCGCGTATGCGATTGGCGCTGCTGATGTTTATGAGATCGACCGCATCAACATCCTGCAGGCCACTCGCCTGGCGATGCGTCGTGCCGTTGTCGCCCTGCAGCCAGCCGCAGATTATCTCCTTATCGACGCGCTGAAGATCGAGGTTCCATTGCCTCAGGAGCCGCTGATCGGCGGGGATGCATGCTGCCAGGCAATTGCAGCCGCTTCCATTCTCGCCAAGACCGCTCGTGATGCCTGCATGCGCGAGTGGGATCGCGTGTTCCCCGAATACGGACTTGCACGAAACAAGGGATACGGTACAGATGAGCACTACGATGCCCTGCGCCGTTTAGGGCCAACATCCCTCCATCGCTACAGCTTCTGGCCAGTTCGCGAGAGTTCGCAGCTGGAGTTATGGTCGGGATACGACAATCAGCCGGCAGAGGCGCATGCCACAGCCTGATCGGGATCCTTTGATGCCAGCACCCACCGCAGCTTCGACGGAAGCACACGAATATCGCTGGTACCACAAGGCCTCAGCGGTCGCCGGAGCAGTCTTCTGCTTCGAACTTGGCGTATTCCTGCTGATCTATCCGTGGTTCGGCGACTGGGATGCGCAAGCAGCCCTGTTGCCGTCCATCCTACGACCGTACTGGGTCAGCTCCTGGTTCCGTGGCGCAGTCAGTGGCCTCGGTGTGCTCAACATGTACATCTCGTTCACCGAAGTCTTTCGGCTGAGGCGCTTTTCGAAATCCTGAACGAGGTTAAAGCTCCAGCGGCCGCGGCCGGATCAGCTTGTGCAGATCTGGCACGTCAAAGTCAGCCAGCACGTTAGGCACGATTGCGTTCACCATACCGCTGTGCGTTCGCATGCGCGCCAGCTCAAGCCATGAGGTAAGCGCTCCTGCGGACTGAACGGCGCTGATCCGCGGCTCGAGTGCAGCGGCTATCTGCGCGACGAGTCCGCCATGTTCCCGCCCTGCAATTCGTATGCGTGCCTGATCGATGTCGTCGCGGCTTCGCAGGTACTCATAAGCAGCCAGCACATCGCCGACGGCCATGCCCAGCATCGTACGACCGAGCAGAATGGCACGCATGGCGCGCGCATATTCGGGCGAGTATCCTCGGCCGTCGGCCTTGATGGCCGTTGCTCCGAAGCCGCGTGGCTCGAACACGAACACTGCTTCGTCCGATCTTTTCGGGTAATCAAGCCAGTCGATCGTCAGCACGGCTGGAGAGCGGCCGGGGTTACCGGTGCCGTGAAGGATCCCGTGAAGTTCAACACCACCCTCGGTGGTCAGGAAAATACCGTCGGCAGCGGTTCTGACCTGAGGACGGCCGGATTGTCGGATGGCCAGTCGCTTTCGGATCAACTCGCGCAATTCGGATGCGTTTGTATGAACTGCAGCACGTTTCGAAGATAAAGCTTCGGCGCGCGCCACGTTCAGCGAACGTACCGTTTCCCATCCGTCCTCATCATGGATCTGACCCGTTGGTGTGACGTTGAGATTGTTTGGCGGCTCGACCGTATGCTGCGGCTCCTTAGGTGCGTCCTCCCGCGCCTGCAGCCACCTGCTCATCCACTGGTAGGTTGCCTCCCGGCGCGGCAATGACCAGCCATGCCCGTCATCGAATTCAAAGTAGCCGGCGCGCCCAGGCGCATCCGCCGCTTCGTACACCCGCTTCGCCTCGGCGTGCGTGGCCCGTGCTCCGGCAATGGGAAAGAAGTCCTGAACGGCGGCCGAGATCTGGAAGGGACGTGGTGCGAAAGCAAGTGGAAAGTCGCCGAAGTCCAAACCGTCGCTCAGGAAGCCAGGAAAGACCTGTTCCGCATCCTGTGGCCCCGGCTTCTCCCACATAGTCTCCCAGGAAGTGATGTAGCAGGAACTCACAGCGCAGGAAAGGCGTGGTTCCAGCACGGCCAGGTAGGCTGTCTGCGTTCCGCCACCCGAGTTTCCCGCAACCCCGATTCGCTTCGGGTCCACATCGCTGCGCGTGAGGAGGTAGTCGACGGCGCGTATTCCATCCCAGATCTCGTAACGCGCAAACGTTGTGCCAGTTAGCAGACACTGCAGCCCTGCCATGATGTGTTCACGAACGCCGGTTCCGACGTCCGACTTGCGCGTCTGGCGATTCCAGTACTCGAGCCTTTCACCCTGACCCGCGGGGTCGAACGCGAGCACCATGAATCCGAGCTTCGCCATCGAGATCCAAACATGCTGGTATGTATCCACGGCCTTGCCCGTGTCGCTGTGGCCGGCGACTCCGAGCAGAGCAGGGAACGGTCCCTTGCCGCTGCTGGGAACGTATAGGTTCGCGGTGACGGGAAACTTCGGCAGGCTCTCGTAAATCAGGTTCTCAACCCGATAGCCGTCGCGCTCGAGCGTTCCGGTGATGCGTGGATTCAGAGGGGTCTTCTGCGGCAAACCTCCGATCGCACGTTCCATCCACTCACGAACGAACTTCTGCCGCGCCCTGACATCGCGAGGATTCCCGAGGGCAGCGATGCGCTTGCGCCGTTGCGTCCACGCCTCGGCGGCAAGCGACGCGAGCCACTGGTCGAGCTTCACCGATGGGCCCTCTTGTGCGCGGAGCAGAGGTGCCCCAGTGATTGCAAGTGCGGTGAACGTACGGCGGTCCATGCGTGGAACCTAGAGCGTATCACCGCCGAAGGCCGAATACAGGCCATCTTCGGATGTGTGTCCCCTGACATTGATCTTTCGCGCTACGGCAGTTGAGGTGCGTCGTGGATGCGGGAAGAGTGTCATCAGCTGGCGGGTTTGCGATTCTGGCTCTCGCAGGAGTGGTCAGCGTGTCCAACCACACCCAATCGGACGCTCGCCCTCCAGTGCTGGACGGCGTCCGCCCAGTCGCGGAGCTGACGGCCGGGCTGCCGGATCCAGCAGAAAGTGGCCCTCGGTCGCTTTGCGGCTACTTCGCGCAGCCGAACCCCGGGCCAAAAATCGAGGGTTGTCTCGCAGCCGCCAAAGCTGCAGGTACTCTGCCGTTAATCGCTGCAGTTCCGAATCCTGCGGAAGGCTATCTTGCCTTGAACTTCGACCGCTGGGTCGAAAGCATCGATCGCGCGGTGTCCGACACTGGTTTCACCTTCGATCGTCAGTGGCTGCCGTGGCGCCCCGAATCGTCGAGCCTCGAATCCAATCAGGTCATACGACTGGCCCTCGAAGCGCAACGCAGGAGAACGGCAGACGAGCCCGGATTGCTGCTGTTTCGCCGTACGGCAAAGCCCGGTGCTACCGGCGCTGACGAGCCTGCATTGCTTGCCGTGCTCTTGGTGGGTGAGACCAGCACTTCAGGAGTCCACCTGAAGCAGTTCGCCAAAGCGCTCAAGTATTCCAGTGACCTCTGTCGTGATTGTCCGATCCGCATTCTTGGCCCCAGCTTCTCTGGATCCTTCAATTCGTTGGAGCGGGCGTTGAAGGGCACTGATCGAGAGAAGATGCGCAGCGTTCGAATGATCTCAGGATCGGCCACCGACGACGCGGCGGTCGTCAGCTTCCGCAAAGCTCTGCCAGATGTTTGGTACGCGGCAACCCTGCATTCAGACAGCTTCGCCATTCAGGCGTTCG
>DASQEG010000359.1:0-10223 GCA_035633775.1 Bryobacteraceae bacterium | reverse complement strand
CGTCCGTGCCGGATCCACCCGGGGTTCATCCGCGTGAGGGCCGAGATAACACCGGCGGTAATGGCGCCTTCCAGAACTGCGCTTGCCCCAAACAGGCTGAACGAGAGGATTACAAGCGGCCGCGGAATTGGTACCCCGGACGCAATCAGCTCGACAAGCGCGAGCGCGCTGCTGGCGAGCACAGAAAGCACTCCGCCCAGAAATGCCGCAATCGAGGGCGACCGGCGACCGAGTAGTGCCCACGGTAGCCAGCCGCAGACCACACCAGCGATTGCGAGATTGAAGACGTTCGCGCCGAGAGCGAGCAGTCCTCCGTCCTGAAACAGCAACGCCTGCACGGCCAGAACTGCCGTCATCACAACCGCCCCAGCCGCGGGGCCCAGTGTGGCGCCCAAAAGCGCTCCACCAAGGAGGTGGGCACTGGCACCCGGCGCCACGGGGATGTTGATCATCTGCGCAGCGAACACGAAGGCGCCAAGCACACCCGTTAGCGGGCCTTTGGAGTGAGCGTCCTCATTCCCGACACGTCTGGCGGCAAGACCGATTCCAGGCAGGCTAATGGCGTTGAGCGTCGCCCATACCGGGACCGACAGGAAGCCATCGGGAATGTGCATGCTCTCTCCCCGACGGTAGCACGAACGTAAAAATCGTGCGACGCGCCGCGGCTATTCTTGAAGAACATGGCAAGTGAACAATCGCTGCTGGTAATCGCACCTCCAGACGCTTCATGGTTGCAACCCCTGGTTGAGTCGGGTATCCGTCACGTGGTCGCCAGAGAAGATAAGGCGCTTATCGCGGCCGCTCCGTCGGCCCGTGTGGTGCTGAACTGCACTGGCGCTGGGGCTCCTTTACGCACCATATGGCAGCACGCGGGGAAGCTCGAGTGGGTACACTCGCTGGCAGCCGGCGTGGAAAACCAACTCATCCCGGAACTCGTGGAGAGCGGGATTCCGCTGACGAATTCGCGCGGGGTCTACGCGTCGTCCCTTGCTGAGTTCGCACTCGCGGCGATTCTGTATTACGCCAAGGACCTGCAGCGCATGAAACGACAGCAGAAGGCGCACCGCTGGGAGCAGTTCGATGTCGAGATGATCGAGGGCCGGACGGTCGGCATCGTCGGTTACGGTGCAATTGGCCGCCAGGTGGCGGAACGTGTGGCCAAAGCCGGAATGAAGGTCTACGGGCTCCGCAGGCGTCCGGATGCCGGTGACCCCGACCCCAACGTTGCACGCATGTACGGAACTGAAGCGCTGCACGAATTGCTGCCGCAGTGCGATTACGTCGTCATCACCGCCGCTCTCACCCCGCAGACGCGAGGCATGATCGGAGCGGCCGAACTAGGCCTGCTGCCTCCCCACTGCGTTCTCATCAATCTGGGACGCGGCCCTGTAATTCAGGAGCAGGCACTGATAGCGACGCTCTCCGCTGGCCGTATTCGTGGAGCTGCTCTCGACGTGTTCGAGGTCGAGCCGCTGCCCGAAGATCACCCCCTTTGGGATTTTGAAAACGTGCTGATCTCTCCGCATTGCGCCGATCACATCGCGGGATGGCTCGAATCCGCGGTTCAGTTCTTTGTGGAGAATTACCGTCGTTTCGATGCCGGGCAGCCGCTGCAGAACGTCGTAGACAAGAGAGCTGGCTACTAAATGATCAGCATCGACGAGATACGCGGTGCGGCCGCCCGAATTGCACCTCTCATCCACCGCACCCCGGTGATGCGCTCGAGGCTTTTCGACGAGCGCGCAGGCCGGCAATGCTTCTTCAAGTGTGAGAACCTGCAGCGCGGCGGAGCATTCAAGATTCGTGGGGCGGCCAACTTCCTCCTGTCGCTCACGCCGGAGGAGCGGAAACGCGGAGTTGTCGCCTTCTCGTCCGGCAATCACGCTCAGGCTGTGGCGATTGCGGCTGCTGCCACGGGCACCCGGGCAACCATTGCGATGCCGACCGATGCTCCGGCTTCCAAGCTCGCAGCGACGATTGACTATGGCGCGTCGGTGGTTCATTACAACCGCCATACGGACGATCGGGAAGCGGTCGCGAGCAAGCTGGCAGCGGAAACAGGAGCTATCGTTGTGCCGCCGTTCGACCACGAGTGGATCATGGCAGGGCAGGGAACGGCTGCTCTCGAGCTGTTCGAAGAAGTGCCGGACCTGGATGCGGTGGTTGCTTGCGTCGGCGGCGGGGGCCTGCTCTCGGGGACAGCCGTCGCCGCGAAGGGCACACGTCCGGAGATCGGGGTGTTCGGTGCCGAGCCTGAGCAGGCCAACGATGTGTTTCTATCGTTTCAGAAGCGCGAGCGGGTCGCGATCGCGCCACCTGACACGATTGCAGACGGGCTGCGGCCGACTATGCCCGGAGCGCTGACCTTTCCCCTCATCCTGGAACATGCCGAGGCGATCATTACCGTTTCCGAACCTGAGATTCGCGACACGGTGCAGTTCATCGCGAGTCGTCTAAAGATTGTGGTGGAACCCAGTGGTGCGGTGTCGGCTGCTCCCGCGTTGTTCGGCAAGCTCCCGCCTGGCGCGCGTCGGGTCGGCATCATGCTTTCCGGCGGGAATGTCTAGCGCGCGAGTAAGCCGAACCCTTCAGGACCGATGGCGAAGTTCCGCCCGCGCTGGCGAGCCGCATTCTCCATCCGCTGCACAATCTGCGCCTGAAACGCGGGGTCAAACCAGCTCTCGTGCCCCTGAACGGCAGCGATCCGCCGAGCCGCTTCCCGGGTGGTTGCACCGGAGCGCTTGACTGCCCGGACATGCAGAGGGTCTCCGATCAGGTCGTTCGATGTTACTTCGCATGCCATCCTCACCAGTTCCTCAGGGTTGCAGGGAAGCAGCGGAGCTAAAGTGGCATACACGTCCATGCCCGCGCTGGCCAGGGATTGCACAGTCCTGAGCCGCTCGGCAATGGGGTTGCACAGAGGCTCATACAGCCGCCGCACGTCGTCATCATCGGTCGTGATCGAGAAGCTTACGCGGACGGTACAAATCGCTGCGAGCTTCAGCAGTAACTCCGAATCTCGCAGCACAAGCGGGCTTCGAGTCTGAAACGCTATCAGGGCCGGTGGTCGTTGCAGCAGGGCCCGAAGCACGCCAGGCATTAGCTGCTCTGTCTCCTCGGCAGGTTGCCAGGGATCTGTCAGGGGTGAGCAGTAAATTCGCTCACACACTCCTGGGCGTCGCCCGGCCAGCAGTTCCGCGGCATTCTGCTTGAATGTTGTCCGACGTCCCCAGTGCTCCCAATCCTCGCGTTTGAGCCCCGCCTGGATCCGCATCGTCGGCACGTAGCAATAACTACAGCGATAAGTGCAGTTCCGTGCCGGTGTTAGTGAGTGTGTGAATCCGGCCTGGGCGATGAATCCGCCGGTGGCGCTAAGGATTGTCCGTGCGTCCTCACGAAAGATGTCAAAAGCAGACACGCATCAACGACGCCTCGCCTTCCGCCGCACA
The DNA here is from genome assembly GCA_035633775.1 of Bryobacteraceae bacterium. Classification (GTDB taxonomy): domain Bacteria; phylum Acidobacteriota; class Terriglobia; order Bryobacterales; family Bryobacteraceae; genus JAWXCM01. Next base: position 6,774 of record DASQEG010000359.1, on the reverse strand, counting down.
GGCTTGGCGGCGGGAGGTCGCGTTGGCTCCGCCTGGTCGGCGGCAAGGCCGCACTTTTCGTTCTTGTCCGTAAGCAGCCGGTCAAGGCACGGACGCTCCAGCAGTTTGCCTTTAGCCACCACGGCAGCGATTCGCCTTGTGTTGCGAATGTCGGCGGAGGGGTCAGCATCCAGCAGAATCAGGTTTGCCGCACGTCCGACTGCCACGGTCCCATGCCGGTCCTCGAGGCCGAAGTAGCGGGCCGGCTGCAACGTTGCCGCTCCCAGAGCATCGTGGGTTGTCATGCCGGCTTCGGTAAGCAGATGCAACTCGTCGTGTAATGCGAATCCCGGCACTACGTAAGCATCACCGGTATCGGTGCCGGCCAGGATGCCGGTGCCTGCCCGATACATATGGCCCACAAGCCTTCTGTGAAATTCATAGTCCTCGCGGAACGACGTCAGCTGCTCGGCGGATGCCTTGCGGCCTTCCACCCTCGGATCCTGCCACCCATCACGCACGGCAGCGGGCACGTACCGCAACTCCCGCGCGTTCACCGTATCGTCCAGCCCGATGAATGAGAGCCGCTTGCGCAGCCCAAGGGTTGGAGTCTGCCATACGCCGAATCTCGACATACGCCGGAAGATCTCAGCTGCGATCGCAGGGTTGAACGTCGCGTAGGTCCGATCCCGAACTTCGTGAAGTGCCGCGAAGTCGTTTTTGGCGATGGCAGCCGCGCGGCGGCGTCGCAGCGTCGGCTCTTCCAGCGACCCGGCGAGAGCCATCCCGAACAGATGCTCGATGCTCTTCTGGCGTGCGTCGATTGCGGTGCTCACGTCTACGGCCTCGGGCAGGTGTCCGGCGAATGGGATCCTGCGCACCCTCGCGCGCTGTGCCAAAGCCAGGTACGCATCCTCGGACAGGCTCGACATCACCTTAACGAAATCAGCCAGCCCCTCATCGACGGTGTCTGTCGCGCGCCGGGCTGCCTCGGAATCTGCCACCGTGATCACTTTGGTCTGAGTCAGATTCGACTCCGGCCCATCCACAGGCGGTCCGGAGGTATAAATCAGAGCCGGCCCCGGTACCCGCCCGGCTGCGATCTCGGTCCGCAGTGCCCGCGTGCGCGGCAGATCACTTCCCATGTCCCGCAGCCCAAGCACGCCTGTAGCGAGGTACAGGTTCACCATCGGCTCCTTTTCCCACAGATGAACATGCATATCCCACAGGCCTGGGATCAGGAACTTGCCCTTGCCGCTGACCACTCGTGCTCCCTGCGGGACTCGTACGCCGGGGCCGGCACTGCTGATCCAGCCATCGCGAACCAGCACCGTCACATTGGGCCGCGTTCCGTTAGCGTCAACGGCCGTGACGTTCTGAATGACCAAAGTCTGGGCTCCGGCTGCGGTAGCCAGGAGCAGAAGAAGCAGGTAACGCACAAGACCAGGATATGCCGAGGCTGTGGCCGGGCTAATCTTGAGGGGTGAACCCGAAGGCCGCCATCCTGTTTTCCGCCGTTCTGGCGGCTGCCGCCGAAGATAAGCCGAACATGTCGCCAAAGCCGCCCATCCCCGCTGCCAAACCTCATAAGCTGAAGGCCCACAACCACGAGCGAATCGATCCCTGGTACTGGCTGCGAGACCGTGAGAACCCGGACGTGATCGCTTACCTGAACGCAGAGAACAAGTACCTGGAAGAGACGTTCGGCCAGACGAAAGAACTGCGATCGAAGCTGGTGGGCGAGTACAAGTCGAGAATCCCGCAGACCGACGTATCCGTGCCTTATATGCGCGACGGATATCTGTACTACTCACGGATGGAGCAAGGGAAGAACTACCCGATCCTGTGTCGGCGCAAGGGATCGACGAAGGCTCCGGAGGAGGTCCTGGTCGACGGAAACAAAGAGGCCCAGGGACATTCGTTTCTGTCTGTCGGGGCGGTGGATGTGAGCCCAAACACGAAGCTCCTGGCCTATGGGCTCGACACGGTGGGCCGGCGCTTTTACACAGTCCGCTTCCGCAATCTTGACACCGGTGAACTGCTGCCTGATGTCCTGAAGGACATCACGCCATCGCTCGAGTGGGCTAACGACAATAAGACAGTTTTTTATGTGAAGCAGGATCCACAAACGCTCCGTGCCGATCGCGTCTTCAGGCACGTGCTTGGCACCGATCCCGCTCAGGACCAGCTGGTCTTCGAGGAGAAGGATGCTGAGTTTCACCTGGCGGTGACGAAATCGCGGTCGCGGAAGTATGTAATCATCGCCTCCACCCAGACGACGACCAGAGAAAGCCGCTACATCGATGCATCGCAGCCGGGAGGAGAGTTCACGGTATTCCAGCCGCGGTCTCGCGGCATCGAGTACGACGTCGACCATTTCAGGGACACGTTCTACGTGAGGACGAATCACGAGGCGAAGAACTTTCGCCTGATGACCGCTCCTGAGAGCGATACAAGCCTAAAGAACTGGCGGGAGTTGCTGCCGCACCGAAGCGATGTGCTGCTCGAGGGCCTGGACCTGTTCAACGGCTTCATGCTCGTGAGCGAGCGCCGGAACGGCCTGATGCAGTTCCGAGTCCGTCCGTGGTCGGGCGAGGGCGAGCATTACGTGGACTTTGGTGAGCCTGCTTATGCCGCCTTCGCCAGCGACAACCATGAACCTGACACCACCGTGGTCCGCTATAAGTTCAGCTCGCTCGCAACGCCGTCCTCCGTCTACGATTACGACACGAAAGCGCGAACACGAACGCTGCTGAAGCGCGACGCGATCGGCGGAGGCTTCAGCGCTGAGAATTACAAAACTGCACGCGTCTATGCCACCTCACACGACGGGGTAAAGATCCCTGTCTCGGTGGTGCATCGGAAGGAGACGCCGCTCGACGGCACCGCGCCTCTCCTGCAGTATGGGTACGGTTCCTACGGCATCTCCATGGACGCCGGGTTCAATCCGTACATCATCAGCCTTCTGGATCGAGGCTTCGTGTACGCCATCGCTCACATCCGGGGCGGCGAGGAGATGGGCCGTCAGTGGTATGAGGACGGCAAGCTGATGAAGAAGAAGAACACCTTCCGCGACTTCATCGCAGTGACCGAAAATCTGATCCAGACAAAGTTCGCACACCCAAAAAAGGTCTACGCGATGGGCGGAAGTGCCGGAGGTCTTCTGATGGGCGCTGTCATGAACATGCGGCCGGACCTCTACAACGGCATCATCGCAGCCGTCCCATTCGTTGACGTAGTTACTACGATGCTCGACGAGACCATTCCACTTACGACGTTTGAGTACGAGGAGTGGGGCAACCCGAATCAGCAGCCAGCCTATGAGTACATGCTGTCCTACTCGCCTTTCGATCAGGTGGAGAAGAAGGCCTATCCGAATCTGCTGGTAATGACCGGCTTGCACGATTCACAGGTGCAGTACTGGGAGCCTGCCAAGTGGGTGGCCAAGCTGCGAACGATGAAAACCGACAATAATCGGCTGCTGTTCCAAATCAACATGGAAGCCGGGCACGGAGGGGCTTCCGCTCGTGAGCGCCGGTATGAGGAGATCGCCCTGCAGCACGCATTTCTGCTGGAGTTGAGCGGCAAAGCGAATTAAGGCCATGTTTGCAGGGGCGCCGCAGGTCGTTCCGTGTGATCAGCACCTGGATTCGGCTCTCGAAGAGGTGCACCCCGGCTCCGCAGTTTTCGTTCTGCGCCTGCGCGACGGTGAACCATATCTCGGACGCACAGGAGTTCTCCGTCGCAGGCTGAAACGGCTGTTGCGACAACGCGACAATCCAGGGCGCCTGCTCAACCTGCGGGGCCGTGCCGAACAGATCGAGCTGTGGCCTGCCGGCTCACGCCTCGAGACGTCGCTCGTGCTGTACGAACTCGCACGGCAACTCCTGCCCGGCCGGTATCTCGAGTTCCTGAAACTTCAGATGCCGTACTATGTGAAGCTCGTCCTCGGAAACAACTATCCCCGGACCATGGTGACTCCGCGCATCGGCGGTTCGGCGAGCCTGAACTACGGACCCTTCCGATCCCGTGCGGCGGCTGAGCAGTTCGAACATGCCTGCCTCGACCTGTTCCAGCTGCGGCGCTGCCAGGAAGACCTCACGCCCACGCCCGATCACCCCGGCTGCATTTACGGCGAGATGAACATGTGCCTTCGTCCGTGCCAGGGAGCAGTTACTCCGGACGAGTATGCCAGTGAGGCGAACCGGGTGCAGGAGTTCCTGCTGACCGAAGGTAAGCTGTCCGTTGCTTCGGCAGCCGCCGCGCGTGACAGGTTGAGTGCTGAACTTGAATTCGAAGACGCTGCCCGGGAGCATCGGCGGATGGAGAAGATCGAGGCTGCAGTCAGCCTCCGCGATGAACTCGCGAGACCCGCAGAGCGCACGGATGGTATCGCCGTAGTTCCCTCGCACCGGGAGCATGAGGCGGTTCTGTTCCCCATGCGATCGGGATGCTGGACCGGACCGCTGCGCATCGATGTTGGCGGCGGAGCAGGTGAGTCGCTTGATTCGCGACTGAAGCAGGCCGTTACCGCGACTGCCGCGGATATTGCCGCGGACGCATCTGATCGTGCCGAACATCTTGCGCTGCTTGCGCGCTGGGCGTACTCAAGTTACTGCGACGGGACCTGGATCCCCATTAACGATCCCTCACGCGTGCCCTGGCGCCGCCTGGTGGCCGCGCTGTCACGCCATGTACACCATTCCGGGGCTGCGGCGTCTCATTAGCCGATGAAAGCCGCCCTGATTGCCACCATCCTTTCTCTAACGGCGCTGCTGACCGGTTGCGGGTCTACTCGCATCGCGCGCATCCTCGCCGAGCCCTCGCGTTATCAGAACCGCAATGTCACCGTCGAAGGCCGCGTAACTACGGCGTTCGGCGCCAACCTGCCCGGTCTCAATCTGCCTGGGCTCTATCAGGTGGAGGATGGTACCGGCAAGATCTATGTCGTCTCCACGCGTGGTGTCCCAACCAAGGACGCCCGGGTGCGGGTGAAAGGGACGGTTACGCCTGGCCTGAGCCTCGGCGGCCGTAGCTTTGGTACTGCGATTCGAGCAAAGGACTTCGACGTTCGGTACTGAGCCTATAGCGAGGCGATCCATTCAGCGACAGGCATGCCGTCGCGGTCCGCGAGGGGCAGGCCGTTGCGCTCCGCTATATGTGAGAAGACAATCATCGGATGGGCGGCTACCAGCAACTCGGGTTGCCACCGGTCGACGGCATACTGTGCTGAAACAGCCGCACTGATGTCGTCGATTCCAGTATGAATGGCGACGATGCGTTTGTTTCCCTGGAACCGAGTAACCCACTCGCACCCGAGTGCCGAGCCGGGCCGTGCGCCGTCCCAGGCATCGAGGACCTCCTGCCACTGACTCTGGTCGGGTATCAGGGCGAGGACAGCGACCTCCTGATGCAGCGGGCGTACCGGTCCCGTCATTCAGATCTCCTAAAGAAAACGGACCGGAAGCGCCGTACGGGCGGATCCTCATCGTCGATCACATCGTCGAACCCACCCGCCTTCAGCCCACTGATCTCGTACGTGCCCAGCTCGGTCCGGGTGAGCGGCCAAGGCATGTCGCCGGGGTCATCGGCTTCGTCCCGCCCGCGCGCGATGGACAGGAGGAGCCCTCCAGGAGCTACAAGGTTGGCCAGAGCTTCCATCATCGAGCTTCGCCATTCCGGAGGAATGGACTGTACTGTGTAAATCTCAAGGACCAAGTCGAATCCAGCGCTGGCCGCGAAAGGCAGACGCAGCAAGTCAGCTGCGATGTATTGAACCCGCGACTGCGGAAAGCGGTCACGGCACCAGTGTATCGCCGTCTGCGAAATATCCACTGCAAGCACGTCGAAGCCATGGGCAGCCAGATATTCGGCATCCTCGCCCAGCCCGCATCCCGCGACGAAAGCAGTCCGCCCTGGACCATCCATGTGGCTGGAATTCGCTCTCGCCCATTCGACTAAATGGGTGTTCGGTCCATCGTCTGCCCACGGCACTCGGCGCATCTGGCCCTGAGCCTCACGGTAGAGAACGTCGAACCACGACGTCGGGTCACTCCGGCGGAAGTGCTGCCGTGCGATTTCGCGCGCGAACGTGCTGTCACGTGGCTGATTGCTCATAATGCAGGCTCTTTATGATTTCACGCCTTGAATGACCCGTTATAACGTGCAAAACCGGCTGCTTTGGACCCGATGATCTGGTGGAGCGGCCGTGCTCTTAAAAGTTGAAATGGACCCGCGGTGCTGGGTACCACGCTGGGCTTTGTGCCCGGCATTAACCCGGGCCGATTCTGCCCGGAGAACGGAGTTCCCGTCGGTTCAGAGTGTGTGCGTCGGTTTGAGCAGCGGGTAAGGAGACCGCTTGTCTATGCGCCGCCAGTAGCCCAAGCAGACTGCAGAACGGGTCTTGCGATTGCCAGACTTGGAGTGCCAAGAGCGCCGTCCTGAACACCCTGCGGTCGCCGGGGTCGAAATAATCGCACCGATTTGCCGTCGACACCTTCGTCGTCGTACTGTTCGGAGCCGCGGATCGCCAGCACCAAGACGGTTGTGCTCCGCTATAGACTTTAGCTCGAGTCCCGCCGACTGTCGTCATCACAATCAACCTTCGCCTGGCGGCGGTCCGCCGACTCGCTTACGAGGCGGCCGACACCGGCTTGCTCAGCCCTGAGTTAGCCCCCGGGCATCTGGCTGGCTGCATTCTCACATTCAAGGTGCAAGCAGCCAACGGTCAATAAACGCGTTGATCGGTCCCTCCCGATCAGCCGATGGAATACCATGTCCTGCCTCGGGAAAAAC
>DASQEG010000358.1:0-4154 GCA_035633775.1 Bryobacteraceae bacterium | reverse complement strand
GATAGGAAGTGCCATGGCGGTGCCGATGTTTCTCACCACCCTCACATTCCTGATATCCACACCTGGATGGGAGCCAACTCTGGGCGGCTTTCCGGCGCTGTCTGCGTCCGTTGGGCAATTCCTAATCAAGGATCTGGTGCTACTCGGAGCTGCCATCTGGACGTGGGGCGAGGCGTACTCCGCGGTTGAAACCAGCATGTGAAAGATCCCGCCTGATCCGCCCGGCGGGGTGTCGGACGGTGCTCACCGGCCGGCGACGATCCCGCAAGTCTGCTTTCTACTCCGCCCGATCAATTCCTGCGCGCAGGCGGCCAGCCGAATTACCTCGCCGCCCGCGCGGCTGGCACGCCTAAGACTCCATTCTCTTTACACGCTCGAGTGTCGCTTCAAGAAGTATCCGCGCGATCGATAAAGAACGGGCAATGCAGGTGAGACATTCTGAGGGCGTCACAGAATCGGATAACGCGAAGAAAGGCGGCGGTTCAGCGTCACCGTTCCGCCATGTGCGGCGCCTCCGCCCTGCTACCAGTGATGAGCCGCTGTGCCCGACTGAATGTCATGTATTGAAATCCCCAGTGGATGAACACCAGAATGCGGCTCTCGAAGTTGACCAGGTACATCAGATGGATGAAGAGCCAGATGCACCAGGCCACAAGTCCCGATAAGCGAAGTCCAAATATGTTGGCCACAGCTGCGCCACGCCCAATGACAGCCATGTCGCCCTTGTTGAAGTATCGGAATGGCTTCGAAGGACGCCGGCCCTTGGTCCGAGCAAGGATCGCCCCGGCCGCATAGACACCCTGCTGCATCGCCACCTGACAAACGCCCGGCAGCACTGCACCATCAGTTCCGTAGGCAAGCGCGATATCGCCTGCGAGATAGATGTTTTCATACCCGGGAACTGTCAGGTCCGGATTGACCGCGATGCGGCCAGCCCTGTCCAGCTCCACGCCAAGTCTAAGCGCAAGCAGTCGGGTAAACTCTGATGGCTTTACGCCACCGGCCCAAAGAACCGTTCGCGTCGCTAGATAGGACTCGGTACCGTCAGCCAGCCGATACATAACACCTTTGTCGTCAATGCGAGTGACGCGCGTCCGGCTTCGTACACGCACACCCAGGCGTACAAGCGCCCGTTCAGCCTTAGCTGACAATTCCTCAGGATAGGCCGATAGCACTCGTGGCGATCCGTCGAGGATCAGGATCTGCGCCTCTTCAGGTCGGATCGACCGGAAATCGTACCGGAGCGTGTGCGTTGCGATCTCGGCGAGAGCGCCCGCCAACTCAACGCCGGTGGCTCCTCCACCCACGATGGTGAAGGTGAGCCAGGCGCGACGTTCTTCAGGTGTCTTAGCTCGCTCGGCGGCCTCGAAGGCATACAGAATCTTATGGCGGATTGCTGTCGCTTCTTCCATGCTCTTGAGGCTTGGCGCCCAATGCCGCCACTCGTCATTGCCGAAGTAGGAGGATTCCGATCCTGTTGCGACGATGAGTGAGTCATACTCTATGCGCTCTCCGTCCGCGAGGAGCACTGTTCTGCTTGCCGGATCGAGATCGACAGCTTCGCCCAGCAGCACGCGCGCGTTCTTCTGTTTCCGCAGGATGGCCCGAAGAGGCGCGGCAACTTGCCCCGGTGCGAGCGACCCCGTGGCCACCTGGTACAGCAGCGGCTGAAACAGATGGAAATTGCGCTTATCAATCAAAGTCACCTGAACCGGCCCGCGGTGCAAGGCCTTAGCGGCAAGCAGCCCCCCGAACCCGCCGCCCAGGATGACGACGCGGTGATGTCCCACGCCGGCCGGACTCGGAGGCGCCGGGAGGCCAACGCCGGCGGAAGCGCCAGGCGCATGAAGTGCAGTCTTTTCGTGCATCGTCGTAAATCCCTTCTTGTGTTCTGGGTTATTGGAGGGTCAGCGAGGCGAACGCAACTCGCTTGATCGAGAGAGGCTGTCTCCTCCTTTGCGTACAGCCCACAACGCATGAGTAGAAGCAACCCGGCTGCCATCAAGCATGGCGTTGCAAACCAGGCGTTCGGCCCTGCGACGATGCACAGCGTGTCCTCTGAACGTCTCCGATGGCGTCTGCAAGTCGACGCATTGCCTTACACGCCGTTATAGTGCGGTGCGAACGCATGCACGCGACAGGAGATGGTGCAAGCTGCAAGCAGAAGTCTCGCATCTGATCTTCGGAGGCAGCCGCCAGGCAGGCCAATACCAGTCGTGCGCTATTAAGGCGACAACTGAAGGACGTGGGCAGGTGCGTGACTGCACCTTGCGCACAAGGTTGCGTCGCAGCTGCGCGCACCCGTCTCCTCGCCGGGATGAGTCGGCAGGCAGGTTTGTGGTCGTTCGGCTTCTATGGACTATGGCAACCCGGCTGGCATCAGGCGGACCTCTCCGCCATCACCCTGCCACGGCTTTCATGGCCTGAAGTGCACCTGCGTCGTCTCTTAGATGCGCACAAGAGCCGTCCCCTGGCAGCCGCCCCGACCGGCGATCCGACTGCCCGCGCGGGTGCGGCGGGCCGGCTGCGATTCCGAGGCGCTGCATTCTCGCTATCAACGTTGTCCGCGGCAGCCCCAGTTGCGCCGCCGCGCCGCGCGGACCCCCGATCACCCAGTTGGTCTCACGAAGCGTCGCGGCAATGTGTGTACGTTCCGCATCGGCCAAAGTCGTAACGGGACGCGAATCGCGGGTGACTGGTGCAGGAGTCGGAGGGGCTTGAGTTAACGTCAGGTGCTCAATCGTCCGCCGACTCAGAACAGAACCCGTCGTCATTATGACCCCACGCTCAATGACGTTCTGCAACTCGCGTATGTTGCCATGCCACGCGTGGCGCTCCAACATCTCAAGAACGTCACTCGGGATAGTGTCGATGATCTTCCCTTGCTTCTCAGCGAACTGTTGAACGAAGTGTGTTGCCAGCAGTGCGATGTCTTCCCGCCGCTCGCGCAGTGGCGGAAGCGATATTGGAAAGACGTTCAGTCTGTAGTAGAGATCGGCTCGGAACTTCCGTTCCTGGACCATCTGCTCCAGGCTTTGATTTGTGGCCGCTATCACCCGTACATTGACGTGGATCGTGTGGCCGCCACCCAGCCGCTCGAACTGTTTCTCTTGCAAGGCACGCAGAAGCTTCGGCTGCAGTTCCAGCGGAAGATCGCCAATTTCATCGAGAAACAGCGTCCCGCCGTCTGCCGCCTGAAAGCGGCCGATGGTCTGTGCTACCGCACCTGTGAATGCACCCTTCTCGTAGCCAAAGAGCTCACTCTCGAGTAGGGCACTCGGAATTGCGGCGCAGTTTAGGGCCACAAAGCGGCCCCTGGCTCGGGCACTGCGTTCGTGAACAGCTCGAGCAACCACCTCTTTGCCGGTGCCCGTTTCTCCCTGAATGAGAACGGCGGAGTCAACCGGTGCTACCAAATCTATGTTTTGGATGACATTGCGAAATGTCGCGCTTGCTCCAATTAGATGTAACCTGGTCATGTTCATCTACTCCTGTCCGTAACGGGTTATTAGCTCCGATGCTCGCGCTCGCCGGTATAACAAGATGTGGCGCGTTCGCTGGACCCGGGCACTTCAGGCGAATCAGCTGTGATGCCCATGTGGCCGGACCAGCAATCCCACTCGCTTCTCGTCATCTGCGTTTCCTTTTGAGCACCGATGAGTCCGTGTCGCTTCTCTAAGATAGGCGGTTTGCGCTTGAGCAACAACACTAGATGGGCGAAGAATCCAATCACTCTTTTGCGGTATACCGCGGTCACGGGAAGCAATGAACTCCGATCCTGAAGTCTGGGTGGAACACGCGTAGGCATCCCCGAGTCATGCCCTCAAGGTGGCGAGAGCGCAACGCAGCGGGGCGTACTCTCATACGCCAGTCACTCGTACCGTCGCAGGTCGATTCGCTTCCTTCCGAACAGCCGAGCATCGATAGACAAGGCTCCAGGGCCCACCATCGCCAACCCGATCCCCACAGCTCCGAGCAAGACCAGACCCCAGGGCTCGCGAGCCGCTTGAAACGAGTTCCACAGGGCGGTGATTGCGACGAGTGTCCCTGCAATCGGGGTCCAGAGACCCACCAGCAGAAGCGCTCCGCTTCCGAGGAATAAGATGCGCGAGATCAATGGCACCGTCCCAGGTGCCGCGAGCCATTCAGTAGAA
>DASQEG010000357.1:0-2868 GCA_035633775.1 Bryobacteraceae bacterium | reverse complement strand
TAAATCGACGATCAGTAGACATTTTGACCCTCCACTTCTGAACCAGTTGCTGCAGGCCCGCCATCTCGCTGGCGTCCTCACGGGCGAATTCCGGCGCGGCGGTTTCATTCGCGTGCTTTCACGGTGGTTATTCGCGCTGAGCCGAGGTAAACAATGGCACCTGTTGCATGCGCCACTGCCAATGGCGAGCAGCCGCTTCACGGATCGACTGCTTGTCACCCGGCAGCAACAGACCCGCCGAGATTAGGGCTTGCGACCGCGCGTCAATGCACGCCAAATATTGATTTTGATCAGAGTAGCGCTCCTGGATTGAAAGCCTCGAGTCGCCTGTCTGGGCCCGTTCCGCAGTTGTTCGCGGGAACGGGAAATAGGAGCCGGTATTGCTGAGCAGGTACTGCTCAAGACCGATGCGCGGGTGCCGCACGTTCCAGCCGGTAAACGTCCCTATTGCGCAATCAACCTCAGGCATGCGCACGCCGCCAAGGTCGTTACCGTCTGCATCCGCCTGTGGCACCAGTGGCCGATACGCACGTCCGACGCGTGGAGGCTCGCGTGTGATCCTGCCGGCGCTCCGATACCTGCTGCCGAAGTCCAGGGAGTAGGGCACGTGCAAAATCCTCGGCACCAAAACGCCGGGGATGGCGGGAAACGCGTATTGCCCGATGCCGACAAGGGTTTTTGCGACAGTGGTGGGATACATCGCGTCCGGTGGTGCCTCATCTCGTGACATCCACGTTTGCAGTCGCTTCAGCAGAGCCCGCATGGTCCAGCGGTAGTCATTGAAGTTTGCGAGATTTTGTCCGCGACCTATCTCCGGCGGAAACCGGGCGGGCCCATGTTGTCCACCGGCAAACACATAAAGCCTGGTTGTTGCGGGCAGCGGCACGTCGGCGGTTCCGCTGGGATTGGTGTGCAGCAATGAAGCAGCCGAGCCCCAGTACTCGTACGTAGAATTTGTATAAAAGATCTTCGGCACGACCCTGGCGCGGACGGCTCTCATAAGCAAACCGTCAGTGACACCGGTTCCTGGGTCCGGCTGCGGCGTGTCCGAGAAAGGAAACTGCTCGGTTGTCGAAAGCGAAGCGTTCCTTAGCGGCCCGGCTGTCCTTGAGGGCTGAGTGAAACGCTGGAATGTCGAACGGCGTGCACCGGCGACATGCGCGAACATTGCGTCGAACACCTGTTTTCCGTGCTCGTCTTGATTGAAGCCCTCGTACACAAAGCCGCGCAGCACCATCGCACTCTGTGAAATCCCAAATCCGACGGCGTAGCGGTGGTCGCGCTTGAGATACGAGACCAGATCACGAATCGCGGCCAGGCCAACGCCAGCCACAGGCGGATCGGAGGACTCGTACAGGATCTCGTAGATCCCGCCGCGTGCAGGTTCGGAAAGCAGGATTCGGCGGTCTGAATCCAGCGTCCAATCGGTTGCGCGCAGTTCGGTGCGCTGCCCATGGATGTCATGCCGTACGGAAACTCTGAGCTTCCGCTTGTCAGTGACTGGATACGGGACATGCCCGGCATCTCCGAGTGGAATGGCTGCTACTCCAGGCGCAGCGGTGTACTCAGATCGAACCGGCCCGCGCACACCATGTGCAAGCGGTGCGTAGATCCTCATAAGGCTCTCGTCTTGCGGAACGTCGTGCTGCCATCCGAGCCATACGAGTGTGTAGCCTTCGCGCAATAGAAGCCCGTCGCCGAGATCCTCAAGTGCCACCGGATCATTCGACGCACGTGCACGATTGAACATGGGCAGCATACCCTTTTTGCCCCGATTCACCACTTCAAAGAGAACGGTGCCATTTCCCTTGCTGAGATCCATCGGACGAAGCAGACAAATATCTGCTGAGAATTCGACGAGCCCGTCAGAGTTGCGCGGAGCGCGATCTATGTCGGTGATGGATTTGTTGGAGGAATGTGTTGGGTCGATCGCAAAGCGGACGCGCCCCGTGATTCGTTCGTAACTGCCGGTAGACCCAAAGACCCGGCCGGCAGCGATCTGCGACCGGCTCTGAATTTGCACGTCCACGACTCCTGCGTGAACAGAGGACAGCGAGCAGATGACGGTGATGACCGTTGCGGCGCGGATCAGCATGGAGACTTGCCAGTCTATCGTTTCTTTTCGATAGATCGCCAGGTGAATGATGTCAACCTGAGCACCCTATGGTTGTCACTATCAGAAATATAGAGTGCACCAGACCTGTCAACAGCCACGCCATGCGGGCGGTTTAGCGCGCTCTTCAGAGGATCGGACTCCTCGAGCTTCCGGCCTTTCTCCCCAGTCCCCGCCAGAGTGACGACGGTACCGGAGCTCGGTTCATACCCCCGGATCAGATGGTTTTCGGAATCGGCAATGATGACGCCGCCGTTCCCGTCGATGCAGAGGTGCTTTGGTCCGTTCAGGTCCGGAGTGATCGATCCAGGACGAATTACCGTTCGAATTCGACCCTTCGCGTCCACGACCCGCAGCGCGTTCCCCCGACGTTCCAGGATATACACATTTCCGTTGGAATCCACTGCAACTGCGCGGGGATCGATCAGCGGTGAGTGCGCCGCCTCGGAGCCGTCAGCCGGTTCGCCGCTCTCGCCATTACCCGCAATGGTCGTTACTGTTCCGGTGTTCAGGTCCAGCATTCGAACTCTGCGGTTATTCAGATCCGCGATGTAGAGGCTGGTCTGTCCGGGGTTGAGGGCGATTCCAAATGTACCGTTGAAGGTGGCCCTGGTTCCAGCACCGCCATCCCCTGAGAAGCCTTTTTCACCCGTACCAGCAACCGTCGTGATTCTACGGGTCTTCAGGTCGATTCGCCGGACTGCATGATTCAGCGTGTCGGCGACATACATTACGCCTTGCCTGGTTATAGCAAT
>DASQEG010000356.1:0-4179 GCA_035633775.1 Bryobacteraceae bacterium | reverse complement strand
CGGATGAGGCCAACTGGCTGCTGGGCGACTCCTACGCGCGGATGGGTCCCCGCTTCCGCCAGCGGGCGGGAGCAGCCTATGCACGCATCGTCCGCGAGTATCCGCTGAGTTCGTTCGCCGACAGTGCGAAGAAGCGGCTGGTCGAAATGGAAATGCCCGTGCCCGAGGCCGACCCGGTTGCCTACAACCGGATGAAATATGAGATCGAGAACCGGAATAAGCCCAGCATGAGCGATGCCGCCTTTGGAATCTTCAAGCGCGGCCCGAGCGTGAAAGCTGCTGCGAAGTCCGGCACTCCTGCCATGGAGTCGTTGCGCCCGACCATTCCGGTGAGCGTGCCGGTGCCGGGTGACGCCGCAGGCGGGTTCCAGGGTGACGTCGCCGTCCAGCAGGTCGGGTCGGGCAACACCGCGCTCGACACTCAGCCCGACGCTCGATCCGGCCGTGCGGCCGACGGCACTGCGCCTCAGACCGGTGCAGCACCGGGAGCTGATGCAGGCGCCGCTCCGGCCGCCGCCGCTCCTGCCGCCGCAACACCTGCGGCGGAGGGTCAGGCGTCCGGTGCCGCTACAGCCCCGGAGGCAGGTCAGGCGAAGCAAAACAACAAGAAGAAGCAGAAGAAAGAGAAGGAAAAAAAGTAGCCCGGCATGGCTCGTGTCCTTCTGGCTGATGACAGCCCTCACGCCCAGCGAATGGGAGAGCGCATTTTGCGCGAAGAAGGATACGAGGTGGTTACAGTCACTGATGGCGAGACCGCTACCGTGCGGCTTGCCGACGTGAATCCCGACGTGATACTGGCCGATGTGTCGCTGCCCGGACGCAGTGGCTACGATATCTGCCGCGAGGTGAAGAACTCACCCCGGTATCGGCCAGTACGCGTCGTCCTAACCGCCGGACTGCTGGAGCATTTCGACAACGAGCAGGCCCTGGCGGCTCGATGCGATGCTATGCTCCGCAAGCCGTTCGAAGCCACTGCGGTACTCGATCTGGTCAAGCGCCTCTCGGAAGCCGCTGCTGCCGACCGTGCGGAAATGCCGGCATCTGCTGACGAACCGGGAACATTATCCTCCGCCATTCAGGGGACAGCCCGAGTGGCAGATCCCGAGTCGGAGCGAGTCCGGGCCGCCGTTACGCTTGCGCTCCACACTGCAATGCCCGCTCTGATTGATGAGCTTACGGGCAAAGTGCTCCTCGCGCTCCGCCGCTGACTGGTACCATGGAGGCTCCAGTCGCCTCATGCCCGACAATTCATTCGACATCGTCTCGAAGATCGACCTTTCCGAGGTTCGGAATGCCATCCAGCAGGCCGACAAGGAGATTTTCACTCGTTTCGATCTGAAGGATTCGAAGTCAAGCATCGAACTTAACGAGAAGGATCAGAAGCTCACGCTGGCCAGTGCGGATGAGTTTCGCCTGAAAGCTGTCAGGGACATTCTGGAAGCCAAGCTGATCAAGCGTTCCGTACCCTTGCGCGGCCTGCAGTACGGCACGATCGAACCCGCATCCGGCGGGACAGTGCGCCAGGTGGTAACTCTGCAGCAGGGCATCTCCACTGAGAAGGCGAGAGAAATCGTCAAGCTGATCAAGGACAGCAAAAAGAAGGCACAGGCTTCCATCCAGGGCGATCTGGTGCGGATTAGCGGCAAGGATCGCGACACCCTGCAAGAGGTCATCGCCTTACTTAAGTCGAAGGACTTCGGCATTGACATGCAGTTCACCAACTATCGTTCGAACTGACGCTGAATGCCTCGGAAGATCGAGTCGCACTTTATCGCTGGCCCCGCCGGACGGCTGGAATCCCTTCTCGAAGAGCCCGAAGATCAGCAGCCGCGTGAGGCCGTAGTTGTCTGCCACCCGCATCCGCAGCATGGCGGGACCATGCACAACAAGGTCGTGTATCGGATGGCTCGCGGGTTCCGGCGCAACGGCGCAGTGGTGTTGCGGTTCAACTACCGCGGCGTGAACCTCAGCGAAGGAAGCTACGATGGCGGGCGCGGAGAGACCGAAGATGCTCGTGCGGCTCTGAGCTGGCTGCGCGAGGAGTACCCCAATCTCCCTTTCACGCTTGCGGGCTTCTCATTCGGCTCGCGCATCGTGCTGAAGCTGGGCTGCATGCTGTCCGACGCGCGCCGCATCGTAGCCGTCGGATTTCCAACGACGTACATCGATCGGAGCTATCTGCTGGGATGCACCGTCCCGAGAGTTTTCGTTCACAGCACGAATGATGAGCACGGACCGCGTGTTGACTTCGAGAACATGTACCACGAACTGGCTCCGCCGAAGGAACTGCACTGGGTGGAAGCGGAAGATCACTTCTTCAAAGGCGCGCTCGATGAGTTCGAGCAGGTGATCATATCGCTCGGCTAGTCGGCGTAGAGTACACGCGGACGCATCCAATGCGCCCGCGCTAGAACGTTAGCGGCGTCCGGCTGGCTTGGCAGCGGCTGCCGCTTCTTCCACAAGAACCGGCCCCGGTGCCGCGATCAGGCCGAGCTTCGTGCGGACCTCCGTCTCGACCGTGGTTCGACTGTCGACATTTTCCTTGAGGAAGTTGCGTGCATTCTCGCGTCCCTGTCCGATACGGTCGCCTTTGAAGCTATACCAGGACCCACTCTTCTCGACGATGTTGTGAGCGACTGCAAGGTCGATCAGGTCCCCTTCGCGCGAAGCACCTTCTCCATAGAGGATGTCGAACTCAGCTTCGCGGAACGGCGGCGCGACCTTGTTCTTCACGATCTTCACCTTGGTGCGATTCCCGATCACCACGTCGCCTTCCTTGATGGCGGCGATGCGGCGAATGTCGGCACGCACCGATGAGTAGAATTTCAGGGCGCGCCCGCCGGAGGTTGTCTCCGGGCTGCCGAACATCACGCCGATCTTCTCGCGAATCTGGTTGATGAAGATGAGACAGGTATTCGACTTCGCAACGATGCCCGTGAGCTTGCGCATGGCCTGCGACATAAGCCGCGCCTGCACACCCACAAAGGCTTCGCCCATTTCGCCGTCAAGTTCGGCTTTCGGCACCAGTGCGGCGACCGAGTCGACAACCAGCACATCGATGCTGTTGGAGCTGATCAACACGCTGGTGATCTCCAGCGCCTGCTCTGCGTAGTCCGGCTGCGAGACAAGCAAGTTGTCGACATCTACGCCCAGCTTGCGCGCGTATACCGGATCAAGTGCGTGCTCCACGTCGATGAACGCAGCCATACCACCGGCCTTCTGCGCTTCGGCAACCACCTGCAGGGCAATTGTCGTTTTGCCCGAGGATTCCGGTCCGAAAATTTCGCAAATGCGCCCTCGCGGAAATCCACCCACTCCCAGTGCGAAGTCCAGCGAGATAGCTCCCGTGGAGATCGCCTGAACTGGGACGATGGTATCTTTTGACCCCAGCCGAAGGATGGAGCCTTTGCCGAACTGCTTTTCGATCTGCCCCAGCGTGAGGCTGAGATTCCGTGCGCGATCGTTATCTGCCATGAATTGTACGGGAACCCTTCTGAAGAAGAAATCTGACTGTGAGCAGTCCGCCGTCTCCTAAAGACGCGGAGCGTAGTAGCCCCGGCGGGCGCGCACTATGAGGTCCTTGCGGCCTTTCACTTTGATGCTGACCTCGTGGAACTGCCCATCGGTTTTTGCCGGCTCCGGCCGATACAGGATGCTGTACTGGTGTCGCAGCTCGTTCGCGATGTTCTCGAAGCTCTGTGCCAGGTCCTGCACCTTGAACGGGAAGAACGTGAGGCCGCCGGTCTCGGCGGCGAAGTACTTCAACACCTTGTCGCCGTCTGTCTGTACGCCGGAGATATTAGTGGAAATCGCGTACACCACAACGTCAGCCTTCTGTGCCATCTCCAGCGCCTGATCGCGCGAGTAGCGGCTTTGGTTGTCGTCACCGTCGCTTATCACGACCAGCGCCCGGCGGAACTTGTGTCGCGGCTGGTCCATCATCAGCCGTTCCTTGCAGACGTAGTAGACCGCATCATACAGCGAGGTGCCACCGCCGGGCCGGAGGTCACGCACGGCTTTGGCGAGCTTTTCGGTGCTGTTCGTCAGGTCGGACACCAGTTCGGGACCGGTGTCGAACGCCACGATAGCGGCCAAATCCTGTGGCCGCATGACGCTGTTGATAAACTCGACCGCGGCCTCCTGCTGAAACCGAAAGCGGTCCCGAATGCTGTTGCTCGT
>DASQEG010000355.1:0-9513 GCA_035633775.1 Bryobacteraceae bacterium | reverse complement strand
AGTGTGTGTGTTGTTCTTGCAGCCCATGGCTATCCGGGCACTGTACGTACTGGCGACCCGATCGCCGGGATCGACGCCGCGGAAGCTTCAGGAGCGACCGTATTCCACGCAGGAACTCGAAGCACAGGGAACGGACAACTGCAGACGGCCGGCGGACGAGTGCTGGGCGTCACAGCTTCGGCACAGAATCTTGGCCAGGCCATCGACGCTGCATACCAGGCCGCGAACTGTATTCAGTTTGCCGGCATGCAGCGCCGTAGCGATATCGGAGCCAGGGGTCTGCGCCGCTACTGAAGCAGCACTCGGGTCAGACCGGCGTTATTCGCCGCATCCCACACGCGGACTACGATCAAATGTTCGCCAGCGGGTATGTTGTCTATCGACGCTGTCCAACGCTCGCGTCGTCCATCAGCTACGCCATCTGCGGGTTCAAGCGGAATCCAGGCAGCAGCATTCAATGAGTACTCTGCCTTCCGCAGCGATGACGTCCCGTCCTCGGCCTCGGCACTGAGCTCCACAATCGTGCCCTTGCGGACGGCAGATGCCCGGACCGCCGGAGGTGTGTTGTCGAATAGCACTGGCGGGCTGATGAGCTCGGAATCGCGTGCCGAGCCAGCAGCGTTTGACTGACGGTCGGAGGCGACGATTCGAAACAGGTACTTGCCGTCGGCCAGGACTTCACCTTCCAGCATGAAGGTGTTCTCGGCGATGTTGAGCCGCAGCGGCTTCCAGCGGCTCTCGTCCTCGCCGCGGAAGTAAACCGAGTAGGTCAGGCGATCGCCATCCGGATCATCTGCGACCCATGTGAGGTGGATCTGCTGCGTCATGCTGCGCGGCATCGTTTGTGTGGGAGTGCCGCTCAGGCTCGACGCGCCCGGCTCTCCTGTATCCGTGACGGTGATGCTGTAGGTCCCGCCGGAGGACTGCTGCACTCCGCCCGGCCTGCCGGCTGCAGGTACTGAGACGGCCTGTGTCACAACATTGATCGACCGTACCGACGGGGGATTGTTCTGCGGCAGATAGGACAGCGTCACCCCGGTTACGGCGGGAGTTTCACCTGCGGAACCCGGAGTCATTTCGGCGCGCCACTGAACGAAACGAGCGCTTGGGCTTACGATCGGCGACCCAGTCGGATTAGTGAGCGGTTCGGACCACTCGCTCCAGGTCTTGTCGGGCCGTGCTGAATTGCCTGCGCGTGTGCGGAACAAAAGCGTTCCGCCGCCTGCCCTCGTACCTCGCCAGTCGATCTGGCCCCACCTGGACACGGAACCCGCATCATGCACCGGGGACTCATAAGATCCTTGCGCAGCAGCACCTGCCCCAATCTTCAACAGTTTTCCGGAGGTGCTTGTCGCCGCGACAATGAAGTCTTCTGACGGCAGCAGACGTGTCGTTTCGCCTTCGTTCGTTTGCGCGAGCAGCGTCGCCTTGCGATCGGCGCCCATTCGGTAGATTCGGCCGTTTGCATCCGTGGAGAAGAGGATCTCGTTGCGGGCGGCCAGCAACAGATCATATACGTTCTCCTCCTTTGACGACCACAGCGTTTCCACCGTGCCGTCAACGTTGATCCGATAGACGGCCGACTTTTCGACGGTGTTGCCGGTGTCCTGTGCCGGCGCAGTGTAAACGACCGTGCCGGGGAGAATCGTGCTCTGCGCTGTTGCCGCCGCCGGTGCGGGCGCCTTCGGCGGTTCAGTAGGCCTGGGCTTGATCTCGGCTCCGCCCTGTACGCCTTCCACAGTGATCGAAGTCACTGGAGCGGTGACCTGCGTTCCTGTGCCAGAGGTCTGGTTCGCTCGCGCAGCTGCGCCTGTACGCTGTGCTACTGAGCCGCCGAGCGCCGCTGCGTAGATAG
Source organism: Bryobacteraceae bacterium (assembly GCA_035633775.1). GTDB lineage: Bacteria > Acidobacteriota > Terriglobia > Bryobacterales > Bryobacteraceae > JAWXCM01. Next base: position 7,658 of record DASQEG010000355.1, on the reverse strand, counting down.
CTCCCTCAGGCGACACGGCGATGGTGCGGATCTCCGGCAGATTCGCATCGTAAAGGACGAATGCCTTGTTCTTCGCCGCAATGCGATACAGCAGGCCGTTGGGCTCGCTGCCCGCGAGTAGACGCCCTTGCGGATCAAGCGTGAGTGCGGTGATATGCGCCTGGCCGGTCTCGTACCACAGCTCGCCCTTTCCTGGACCGCTGACCCGGTAGATGCGTCCTTCATCTCCCGTTCCAACGTAGAGCGCATCGTCAGATCCAAGGGCCAGAGCCCATATGTACTTCGACTGCGGGTCGAAGTACTCCGTGGCCTGGCCGTTCTTGTCGATTCGGTACACGCGTCCATCGGGTGAAGTGCCGGCAAACACAACGCCTTCACGGCCGGCTGCAACCGCGAATACCTCTGGCTGGGGCGCCGTCCACAGCAGCTTGCCCTTGCCATCAGGCTCGATGCGATACACGCGTCCGCGGTGTCCGGTACCTGCGAACAGCGTGCCGTCGTCTGCCTGATCCACACTCCAGATCGCGGGCTGGCCCGACGCAAAAAGGCTCTCGACGCGTGGAGCCAGGGTGAGCCGCCCCTCGCGATCGAGCGAGAGTCCCATCAGACGGCCACGTGCGAAATCCGCGAACGTGGTCATCTCCCAGGACGAAGTGGAGGACGCAACAAGGGCACCCGCGCAAAGCAGCACGGCAGCAGACAGACGCCTCATTCGCGGACTTCCACCTGAATAGTCTTTGAGCCGGTGATGACCACATCGTCACCGGGATCCACACGAAGCTCGGCTGTGACTGCGACACGAGGAAGCGCCGGCTGAGCGGCTGGCAGGCGTGACAGAATCATTCCCACGGACGGAGGCGGGTCGGGCAGGTCGCGGCCATCCAGAGTGTAGGCCGGATCCGATCGTGTCAGGCGCACCCACGCCTTCGTGCTCCCTCGGAGCTGGTTAAGCATCCCGATGACCTGGTCGGCGGGCTGAGGCTGGGCCAGCGTGTAGACCCTTCCATCCGCCGCATTCGCCGTCGGCCCATCGGAGACCTGAATCGTAAGGGGACCTGCGGGAGCACCCACCGGGACCTCGTAACGAATCTGCTTGACGATTTCACGCCCGCGTTCCCCGGCCATCAGCACGAAGATGTCCAGCGGCTCACCCGGCCGCACCTCGCGACGCGAGGTCCATACGTTCTCGATGCTCAGCTGTTTCTTCGTCTCGGTAGTTTCAAGGGTGAGGTTGACGGATCGGACCTGCAGCGGATCGACGGTATTCTGCAGCGCATAAGCGACGGGCAAAGCCGCTCCCATCGCGGCGACGAGTGGAACGTTGAAGTCGCCCGAGAACATGTTGTCGATGCGCACCGGCGTACGAAATCCCTCGAACTCGGCTGAGCCGGTGACGCGAATGGCCGATGAACCGAGGGTGCGCTCGCTCGCATCAAGCGCCGAGTACACGATCATTTGCAGCAGCAGCGGCGAGAGAAGCTGATCCTGAGCCATGCTCATCTGGTACTTCGATTCACGCCCGCCCTTGACCGTGATCTCGACCGAAGCCATGCGGGCCTTGCGGCCAAGCTCACCGGCGATGGCGGCGTTGTAGTCGGCGGTCATTGCACCCAGGGGTGAGCCTGCGGCGGAGATCTTGAACGAGGTGTTGACGTTCGGCAGCAGCGTAACGACCGAAGCGGATGTGAATGGCAGGTCTACCGTGCCGGCAGAAAGAAAACGGTGCCCGAACGCCCAAATTTTGTTGCCATCCACGTGCGTGACCGTGCCGTCCGCACCAACCGCCATGTCGCCTGTAACCAGCTGCACACTGACCATCGAACCCGGCTGCGGTGGAGGCGGTGCGGGTGTGCCCCGGGGAAGTTTGCCACCGGAAATACCCTGCACAGGTACCAGGCCCAGCTTCCGCAGCTCAGGGGTGAACAAGTCCAGAGTTGAACGTGTAAAGCCGGTCAATGACAGTGGAGTAGCGATTTCGACTGGTTGGTCTGGCGACGGGACCGAGGGCGCGGGCAGCCTTGCGAGCAGGCTTGAATCGCCAAGCCTCGCGCGCATGCTGGGCCGGTTTGCAGGGCCGGCTTCTCGCATCATCTCCCCGATGGGACGAATGCCTGCTATAGGCTCTTTCGAGAAGGGAAAGGCCATGGCGACAGCGCCCAGCAGCTTGCCCCCGATGTACACGGGACTGCCGCTCATTCCCTGCATCACACCCGTGCGTTCCAGCGGACCACCGCTCAAACGGGCAAGCACGATCGACTGCCGCGGTCCGACGTTCTCGAGAACGCCCAGGATCTCGGCCTTGAACTCTTCTACCTGAGATCCGGCGAATACTGTACGTCCGGTGCCCTGCATGCCTGCGCGGACGTCCTGCAAAGGCATAAATTGGGGCGGTGCTGCTGCAATAGTCAGCAGCGGAATCAAAAACACCGCTGTACGCAGGGTCGACACCTCACCCAGTGTAGACGCGGATCCGTGCTCGCAGGTTCTCACCATTGCGGCCTGCCGCTTGTAAGTCTCAGTTATGCTGGAGGGAACCTACGCGATGGACAACGAACCCGAAGCCGCAGCACCGCCTCCGCCGCAGCACCCCTCCTGGGAGCGAGTGCAGCTAGCAAGGCATCCGAAGCGGCCGCACGCGCTTGACTATATCAGCCGGCTCTTTCGGGACTTCACGGAGTTGCACGGCGATCGCAGCTTCGGTGACGACCCTGCCATCGTTGGCGGCTTTGCAGCTTTCGATGACAGGCCGGTAATGGTGCTCGGGCAGCAGAAGGGGCGGGACACCAAGCAGAAGCTTCACCGCAACTTCGGCATGCCGAAACCCGAGGGATACCGGAAAGCGCTACGCCTGATGCAACTGGCCAATAAGTTCAACCGGCCTGTTCTGACGTTCCTCGACACTCCTGGCGCTTACCCCGGTATTGACGCAGAGGAGCGCGGCCAGGCTGAAGCTATCGCGCTGATCCTCCGGGAGATGGCGCGGCTCCGCGTCCCGGTGATTGCGACCGTGATCGGCGAAGGCGGCAGCGGTGGTGCCCTCGGGCTCGGCGTTGCAAACCGCGTCTTCATGATGGAGAACTCGGTTTACAGCGTAATCTCGCCCGAGAGCTGTGCAGCCATCATTTGGCGCGACGCGGGAAAGGCGGAACTCGCCGCGGCGGCCCTTAACCTTACGGCTCCCGATCTGGTGCGGCTCGGGCTCGTCGATGGCGTGGTTACAGAGCCCGAAGGTGGAGCTCAGAACGACTACGATGCCACTGCCGAAGCACTCCGCACGACTTTGCGGTCTGCTCTTGACGAGCTCAGCCGACAGTCGCAGGACGAGCTTGTGGACGATCGTTACCGCAAGTTCCGCGGCATGGGAAGCTTCTACGCCGAGGCCACGGCTTGAGGTTCAACGTTCGCAATGTGCTGTTCGGAGTTGTCGCGGCCGTCCTGTTTATTGGGCTGCTGGTGTACCTGAGTATCGGGCAGGGCCAGGTGCGGGTGGAGGTGTGCGTCAGCTTCCAGGGTCGTCAGAATTGCCGGATTGCAGCTGGACCGACTGAAGAGCAGGCCATCCGAACGGCTACAGATAATGCCTGCGCCACGATCGCCAGCGGCATGACGGAATCGATGACGTGCGGGCGGATGCCGCCCGTAAGTGTCCGCAGGCTCAATTAAAACGGGCTTCGCAGGCGGCCCTGCGTGATACCCTGATAAGTGCATGCAGGCTCAAAGCGTTTACCGGGCGTTCTTTGGATTTACGGACGATCCGTTCAGCTTGAGCCCCGACCCCGCATTTTTCTATCGGAGTCACCAGCATGAAGAAGCGCTTTCCAACCTGATCTATGGCGTGCAGGCGCGCAAGGGTTTCATCGTTCTTACAGGTGAAGTTGGTACCGGCAAGACAACGATGCTCGAGTGCCTCCGCGACTGGTTGAAGGAGCAGCGCGTCGAGTTTGCGTTCATCTTTAATTCCCGCATAAGCCCTGCAGAATTTCTCGAGATGATTGCGTATGACTTCGACCTGCGATGCGACGGCAAGTCGAAGCCCGCAGTGCTCAACGCGCTTCAGGAGATGCTCTTCGCCCAGAACGAGCATGGCAGCACGGCCGTACTGATCCTCGATGAGTGTCACAACCTCGACTGGGAGGTTCTCGAGGAGGTGCGCCTGCTGGGCAACCTGGAGAATCGCCGCGGCAAGCTCCTGCAGATTGTTCTCGCCGGACAACCTGAGTTTGATCGCAAGCTCGACGCCCCGAACCTCCGGCAGCTCAAACAGCGCATTGTCCTGCGAACTCAGCTTCGTCCTTTCGAAGTTAGCGATACGCGCCGCTACATCGAGAGCCGGCTTACTACGGCAGGAATGCCGAACCAGACGGTGCTCAGCCCCGAACTCATCGCCGAGATTCACAGACGCACGAACGGCATCCCGCGCATCATCAACGCTGTTTGCGACAACATGCTGCTCAGCTGCTTCGCGGAGGCCACCAGAACGGCAACCTTGGAAATGCTCGATGAAGTTTGCCACGATATGCGGCTGGACTGGGGGCGCGAGCGTCGCGGCAGCAGTTCCCGATACGCCGACGCCGCGACCGAGGGCTCTCCCTTCTATAACAGCGCCGGCTGACCGTAGCGACTCGGGCAGACTCGGGCGTAGACCTGCAGACATCTTCCTCACGCAATGATCAGCATCGGGCAGAGGCTAGACACGATCGAGGATGAACCCATCGATCACCTGATCGCGTGCCACGACCGAATACTCGCGCGTCTTGTTACGCTGGAGCGGATTCGGAGTGGGCTCCATACCGATCCAAAGGCAGCCCTGACTGCACTTCGCAACACGCTTCGCTTCTTCGACCTCAGCGGCCGCCTCCACACCGAGGACGAGGAATACAGCGTTTTCCCAAGATTGCGAGCGAGGCTGACCCGCGAACAACTTACGTATCTCGACAACCTCGAGTCTGAGCACCGCGAGAAAGAGCGGGTGTATGCGGATCTAAGGACTCTCGCGGGTGAGCTCGACGACGAGATTACGGACAACCGGGTACAACGATATTCTGCTCTGGTCAGCAGATTGTGCGGACTTTATAGATCGCACATCGCTTCGGAGAACGACGTGCTCGTACGCCTCGGACGGGAGTCACTCACCGAACAGGAACGGAGCGAGATCCACCGCGAGATGCGTGCCCGCCGCCGTTAGCGTGCCGTGTCGGAATGCCATGTCCGGTCGGCGCGTTCCGAACCTCGTTCCCAGACCACCTTCAGCCAGAGCCGAATCAGCTGAAGCAGCGTTTGCGTAAGTGACCTGAGGCGGAAGAACTGGCTTTTTCCATGAAGTCTCGGGTAGTGATGTACTCCGACCTCGATGACCCGGCAGCCTGTCAGCTCCAACTTTCGGACCAGCTCAACGCAGATCGTGCCGCTGGTGGAAGTCAGCCGGATCTGGTCGAGCAGTGAGCGGCGGATGAGGCGGTAATCGCAATCGATGTCCCGAATCCTGACCCGGAACAGAAACCGTGCAAACGCGTTGTATGTGCTGCCGATCCAGATCCGATGCTGGGGATCACTGCGCTCGAGCTTGTAGCCATTGACGAGACCTACATCGTCAGACATCTGCGACAACAGCTTCGGCAATTCGCCGGGGTCGTACTGTCCGTCCCCATCTGTATAGAAGATGAAGTCGCGTGTGGCACTTGCGAAGCCGGTACGAAGCGCACCTCCATAACCTCGGTTTGCCTCATGCGTGATGATCCGCAGCCGCGGTCCATATTGGACACACAGGCCCTCAAGAACCTCACGTGTATTGTCCTGGCTGCCGTCGTTCACGACGATGACTTCAAAGTCGGGAACATGCACCTGGAGTACGGTAAACGTACGCGCGATCAGGTCCGGCAACGAAGGCGCGTCGTTGTACGCCGGAAAAAACACACTTAGATTGTCAACCTGGCTACCCGTCACTGCACCCCAACCTACCCGTTCAACGTTGTTTGTATCTTATTACACGAGGCCGTTCACCGCACTGGTCCTGTGCGGCTATTTTTTTCGGGCGCGATGATGCGGGGTGAAGTCCGGACACCCGTTACTCTCGTAGGGATGAGTGTTCTTACGCTGGTCCGTCACGGCCAAGCCTCATATATGTCAGCCGATTACGACAAGCTGTCCCTTGCGGGAGAAGAACAGTCAGCGCGCCTCGGCCGCTATTGGGCAAAGCATGGCATTACGTTCGACCGTGTTTATAGCGGCCCGTCGAAACGGCACCGTCACACCGCTGCGATTGCGGGCGAGATTGTCCGCGCGGCAGGTCTGGCCTTTCCGGAACCTGAGATCGTCCCCGACTTTGACGAGTTCGATGCGTTCACGATGATGCGGCTCATGACGCCCCGGCTCGTTGAGCAGGATCCGGCGGTCAGGGAACTGAACGAGGATTTCGAGGCTTCGAGAAGCACTCCCGAGGCAGGACGGAAATTACAGAAGCTGTTTGAAGAAGTGGCGCGGCACTGGGCGACAGGCACGCATGTGCTTGACTCAGGAGAGTCATGGGTCCAGTTCCGAACACGCGTCAGCCGAGCCGTGGATGCAATCAGGGTTTCTGCTCCGCCGTCTACGAGCTCAGTGGTTTTCACATCCGGCGGGCCGATCTCGGCAGCGATCGGTCACGTGCTGAGCCTGGACCATGCCAAAACGATTGAGTTCGTCTGGTTGTCCCGGAACTGCTCGTACGCCCAGTTCCTGTTCTCAGGGGATCGCTTTTCCCTGCACGCCTTCAACGCGATTCCTCATCTCGACGACATGAAGCTGCTGACGTATCGCTGAACGTCCTGCGAGCAGGATCAGCCCTGCCGACGCGGCCGCTGAGAAGACCATGTAGAGCACGCCGGCTTCAAACCCGCTCGTATGAGTGGCAAGCCACCCGACTGTGTACGGCCCGACAAAGCCGCCAAGGTTGCCGAATGAATTGATCAGGCCGACGCTGGCGGCGGCAGCGCGTCCCGACAGAAGAGTCGTGGCGATGGTCCAGAACGGCGCACGTGCGGACTGCCCCCCGATCACAGCCATCGCAAACAGCGGCAGTGCGAAGAAGACGCTCGACTGAGCCCATGGAAATAAGGCCAGGGACGCACTCCCGGCCAGCAGCGGGCCCGCCGCATGCCAGCGCCGCTCGCCGGTCTTATCCGAATGCCAGGCAACAACCAGCGCAAGCGGAGCACCAATCAGGAAAGGCACGGCCGTCAGCAGAATCGTGGTCGAGTTGCTGCGGCCAAAGGACGCCTGAAGGATCTTGGGCAGCCACATGATGATGGCGTATCCGAGATTCAGCATCGCAAAGTAAGCGAACATGAGCAGCAGAACGCGTTTGTCCGTCAGCGCCTGCCATACCTTCAGCGAGTGGCGTTCACGTCCCTCCGACGCCAGAGTGCCTGTGAGCCATTCCCGCTGCTCTTTGGTCAGCCATGCGGCGTCACCTGGGCGGTCGGTTAGATAGAAGAGTGTCACAATCCCGAGCACAACGGCGGGTAGTCCTTCGAGGATCAGCAGCCATCGCCATCCTGCCAGCCCGAGGAAGTCCAACTGCATCAAGAGAGCCGAAACAGGAGCTCCGATGATCTCCGACATCGGGATGGCGATCATAAACATGGCTACTGCCTTTGCACGGTCAGCCGTTCGGAACCAGT
>DASQEG010000354.1:0-2522 GCA_035633775.1 Bryobacteraceae bacterium | reverse complement strand
GAAACGTCCGCAGGTGAACACAGCGGTAGCCGTCCGCGACCCATATCTGCGCGAGCCGTACATCTAATACAATGGCGGGCAATGTTCCGCCTGATTTGTCCTTTGCTTCTGCTGGCTGCCGGCGCTGCGGCCGAGTTGCGTTCCGACATTGAGTTCGCTCGCCGCGGCGACCAGAGCCTGACGCTCGATGCGTGGGTTCCGGATGGTAGCGGCCCGTTTCCCGCCGTCATCATCGTGCATGGCGGAGGCTTCGTGCGGGGGGACAAGCAGACCTACGTCAAGCCGTTGTTTCCCGTGCTGACCAATGCAGGGTTTGCATGGTTCACCATCAATTACCGGCTGGCGCCAGCGAACCGCTACCCCGATCCGGTCCGCGACGTGGAAGATGCCGTTCGCTGGGTGATGAAGCACGCGTCCGAGTACAAGGTTGACCCCAAGCGTGTAGCGCTGACAGGTGAATCGGCGGGCGGGCACATGGTCGCGGATGTCGCGGTACACAGCGCCAGAAAGCTCGGCCTGCGTACGGTCATCCCGATCTACGCGCCGTCTGACCTGCTGAAGCGCGCCCAGGACTCAGGGATCAGCGAGAACATTCAGCATTACCTCGGTATTGACAAGGAGCTGTCGCAGGCCAACGTAGACCTCCTGCGGAAAGCGTCGCCGCTCCACCATGTCACACGTGACATCCCGCCGGTCCTGCTGATCCATGGCACCAACGACGCACAGGTGCCCTACGATCAGTCCGTGCGCATGCTGGAGAAGCTGAAGGCTGCGGGCGTTGACGCGAAGCTGATCACGGTGCAGGACGGCGCACACGGCATGGGCTCATGGGCCAAACTGCCGGCTTCGAAGCACTGGGAAACGGACCTGGTCGGCTGGCTGCGTGAGAAGCTGCGCTGATCAGGCGCGCATGATGCGCTCTTTTTGCGCGTCCCACTTCATGTATTTCTGCTGCCGGAAGGACTGTACGCCCATCTCCGAGGCGACCACGCCGTAGTAGCCGAGCATCACGTCGCAGTTCAGCGGCTCATTGCGGCGAATCGCATTGTGCAGGTTGCGGTGGTGCAGCAGGATGTCCTCCGCCCCGCTCCTCTTATGCACCACAGGCTTGACCTCGCCTGCGTACATGGATTGCGGAACGATCTGGAACCCGGTATTTGTAAACTCGAGTGTCGCCTTGTGCCCGCGGATCAGGTGATCGATCCTGCGGTCATTGGCCATTGAAGACACGAGCTGGATGGTCAAACCCTCCGGATAGTCGAGCAGTACGTTCATCGTGTCCGGAATCTCACCCTTGCTGTCCTTGAATAGCCACCGGCCGCCTGCAGCCACGCCCCGCTCCGGGAACTTCAGTCCGATGGCTTTGATAAGCCGGGTGACACGGTGCACGAACAGGTCGCCGGAGATACCTCCCGAGTAATCCCAGTACTTGCGCCACCGGAAGTAGCGGTCGGGGTCCCACGGCCGTTTCGGTGTGTCCCCAAGCCACGTCTTCCAGTCCAGATCGACGCCGGGCTGGACACCGTCATCGATTGGGTAGGCCCAGAAGTCACCTTTGTGATTACGCGAGTAGTCAATCTGCGCGAGCACGACCTCGCCGAGCACTCCATCCTCAATGTACTTGCGGGCGGTTGCGTAAGAGTCGTCAGACGTGCCCTGCACCCCGATCTGGAGTTTCAGATTCGGCTTTGACTGCGCTTTGGCAAGCACCTTCTTCGCCTGTTCCACGGTGCGCGTCATCGGCTTCTCGCAGTAGACATGCTTCCCTGCGTCGAGCGCGTCGAGCGTGATCTGCGCGTGCCAATGCTCCGGTGTGGCGTTCAGGATGTAATCGACGTCGTTGCTGGCAAGCAGGTCCTGGTAGCGCTTGTAGGACTTTCCACCGGTCAGGGTCGCCGCGTCGTCAAGGCGGCGACTATACAGGTCGCAGACAGCCGTAATGACGACGTTGTCGGTGTCCTTCATCCTCTTCGTCAGCGTCTGCATATGGCCAGTAGCCATACCGCCACATCCAACAACGCCGACCCGCAGGCGCTCATTCGCGCCCTTGATCTGGGCGTAGCTGCGGGCGGTAAAAAGTGCGGTTCCTGCGGATGCGAGAAAGTCCCTGCGTGTTGCCATGGATCGATTGTATTGCCGTCAGCGCTTCGGAGCAGCGGGAGCGGGCGTCTTGGGAGCGGCTGCTTCGGGCGGCACCTCATCCACAACGATGATTCGCGACTCGGCGCCAAACTGCTTGTAGTCTTCGTACTTCACGGTCTGTCGAATGCGGACCGTGTTGTCTTTGAAGTGAAGCAGGCTGTTCGCCGTCGTGTAGGTCGGGAACCAGTACTTGCCGTCGATCTGCTCGCGATAGGTCTCGAACTTGGGGAACTGCTGATCTTCGTTCTTCTTCAGCACACCGATCGACCGCCCGTAGCTCTTAACGATCATCAGGTCCCGGTCGTCTACCCAGATCTGGCCCGAGAAGTAGCGCTTGCCCGGCTCCATCGACTTCGGCTTTACGGCAAAAACATAGCAAG
>DASQEG010000353.1:0-4525 GCA_035633775.1 Bryobacteraceae bacterium | reverse complement strand
CGCAGTTTCACAGGTTGTATCGCTGCAGGCGCCGGTACAGAGCACTGCGGCTGAGACCGAGTGCACTCGCTGCATGACTGACATTTCCGTCATAGCGGGCCAATGCTTTCTTGATGAGAAACGCCTCGACTTCCTCGAGGCTCATGTCTTCCAGCTTGCCAGGCGAGGATGAACCGGAACGCAGCGCCAGATCTGCCACCCTGATCCGCTCACCGGAAGCGAGAAGAACAGATCGTTCCACCACATGGCTCAGCTCACGCACATTGCCCTGCCAGAGGTTTTCGACAAGGGCCTGCATCGCAGCCTGTTCAAAGCCCAGAAGCCGCTTGCGGTAACGGGTGGCATATGTAGTCAGGAAGTGCGATGCGAGCAGTGGAATATCTTCCTTACGCTGGCGCAGAGGCGGGACGTGAATCTCGATTGTGTTCAGGCGAAAGAGCAGATCTTCGCGAAAGCGATTGGCCGCCACCTCCTCGGCGAGATTCGCGTTTGTGGCTGAGATCACGCGCACGTTCACGCGCCGTGTTTTCGAAGAGCCGACCCGTTCCATCTCTCCAATCTCCAGCACGCGAAGCAGCTTTGCCTGCAGGTTGTAAGGCACGTTGGCAATCTCATCCAGGAACAGTGTTCCACCGTCCGCAAGTTCAAAACGGCCGACGCGGTCCATCTTGGCGTCGGTGAATGCGCCCTTCACGTGCCCGAACAGCTCGCTTTCGAAGACGCCTTCAGCCAGGCCGCCGGCGTTGACCGTCACGAGTCCCTTCGATGCGCGCTCGGAAATCGCATGCAGTGTGCGGGCAACCACTTCTTTGCCGGTGCCTGGTTCACCTGTGATCAGCACATTCGCGTCTGAAGGTCCCACACGCGAGATTAGTTCGAGGACCGGGTGCATCGCCTCAGCTTCGGCGATCATCAACGGCTTACCCTCGGCCCGCAGCAGCCGGTTCTCGGCTTCCAGCCGCTGTCCCTTTCGCAGAGCCTCGGCAAGAGCGATCTGCGTCTTCACGATCGACAGCAGCCGAGCGTTGTCCCACGGCTTCTGGATGAAGTCTCTGGCGCCGCGCCGCATGGCTTCGACTGCAAGCTCGACTGTGCCCCAGGCCGTCATGACGATCACGGGGACGACAGGATCCACGGCCGCAATCCGGGTGAGCAGGTCCAGGCCTTCCTGACCGGAAGTGGTGTCGCGAGTGTAGTTCAGATCGGCGATAACGGCATCGAAGTCGCGCACCTCAAGCGCACTGAGCACAGCGGCCGGTGAGTTGACGGCCTCGATTGCGTAGCCCTCAGCTTTCAGCAGGAAGCGCAACGCTTCCAGTACGCCCGCCTGGTCGTCCGCGATCAGAATCCGGTGTTTGTCCATGAAACCAGCTAAGGCCAGTGTAGCCATGCGCCGCCAGACAACCACCGTGCCTACATACGAATATCGACGGGACCGTTCAAGGTTCGAACTACAATCGGTGCCGACGAGCCGACACCCCCGACTGCACCTTCGATGGAACGCTCTGTACGCGTGCCGCGGAAATCCGGCAGCTGCGAGGTGAGCTTTCCGTTGCGAGTTTCAGCTCGAATCGAGGTCTTTGCCTCCGACGGGATGCGAAGCGTGATGCCGCCATTCACGGCAGTGAACTCCGGTGTCGATGTCCAGAAAGGTTCGAGGAGGCTGGCATTGATCGATCCGTTCACGGTGCGGGCCATTGCCGTTCCCGAGGTACTGATCGCGACCGATCCGTTGACGGTAGAGGCATCCACGTCGCTGGCCACCTGCGTTGCCCGAATCTCGCCGTTCACCGTACGTGCGACCAGTCCGACTCCGGGCGGGAGCTTGACGGCCCAGCTCACGCGCGTGTCCGATGCACCAGCGGCCGAAACAGCAAAGCCGCGAGCCGCCGAGAGCACCTGCATCGTAACCTTGCCCGGATCTCCGCCCGCAACGCTTGCCTCGATCTCCACTTCACCAGTCGTGGAAGGAACTGCACGAATATCGCCCGTAACAGCCCGGATCTCCAGCGTCTGACCGCCTGGCAGCCGCGCGCGCCACTGCCACCGCGAATCTTCCGTCCAGCTGCCGCCGAGGGCCAGGCCGAGCAACATCAGGCACGCGTGCATTCCGACCTCCTCTAAGCAGCGGTCTGTGCGTCCGCCGTAACCCACCCGTCTGCAATCTGAATGATGCGCTTGCCGAACGCGGCATTCGCTTCCGAGTGCGTTACCTGAACGATCGTGATGCCGTCCTCCTCGTTCAGCTTGCGGAAAAGCTCCATGATCTCTCTCGCTTGAGCAGAGTGAAGATTCCCGGTAGGCTCGTCGGCAAGGATCACCTTCGGCCGCGCCACCAGGGCGCGGGCTACACCAACCAGCTGCTGCTGACCGCCCGACAGCTGATTCGGAAACAGGTCCTTCTTGGCCACCATGTTGAACCGGTCCAGAACATCGCAGACGATGCTGTCACGCTCGCTCTTGCGGATGTTCCGGTACGACAGCGGCATATCCAGGTTCTCGTAGACCGTGAGCGAGTCCAGCAGGTGATAGCTCTGAAAGACGAAGCCTATGTACTGCTTCTGAACCTCCAGCCGCTCCTTTCGGCCAAGTTTGTGAATGGGCTTTCCGTCGAGCCAGTACTCGCCGCTCCATCCGGCGTCGTGCATCCCGAGCACGTGCAGGAGCGTGCTCTTCCCTGCACCGCTGGGCCCCATGATCGAAACGAAGTCACCCGCGGCAATGTCGACGCTGACACGTCGCAGGACGTACGTCTTCGCTGGTCCGTGCTCGAAGTACTTCTCTACATTGCGCAGGCTGATCATTAATGTGTCGCGGCGTCGCTCGCCAGGCTCTCTTCTTCCACAATACGTCCGTCGAACAGATGAATGTTACGCTCGGCGAACTTGGCATACCGGGGATCGTGCGTAACCATGCAGATGGTAGCGCCCTGACGGTGCAGGTCGCGGAGCAGGTCCATCACAGCTTCGCCGTTTGCCGAGTCGAGGTTTCCGGTCGGCTCGTCAGCCAGCAGGATGGAGGGAGAACCGCCCAGAGCTCGAGCTACGGCAACTCGCTGCTGCTGACCGCCGGAGAGCTGAGATGGATAGTGTTTCACCCTGTGCGACATGCCGACGCGCTCCAGCGATTCGTGAACCCGCTTGCGGCGTTCGGACGACGACATGCCCCGATACGTAAGCGGGAGCTCGACGTTCTCATACACGTTCAGATCGCCGATAAGGTTGAACGCCTGAAAAATGAACCCGATCTCGCGGTTGCGGATGCGCGCGCGCTCACTCATCTTCAGGTTCTGGACCGGCTGGTTGTTGATCGTGAACTGGCCGTCGGAAGGAGTATCGAGCAGCCCCAGGATCGCAAGCAGCGTCGACTTGCCGCATCCGGAGGGGCCGGCGATGGACACGTACTCGCCGCGGCGAATCTCCATGTGGATCCCTGCCAGGGCGTGGGTCTCCACTTCATCGGTGACGAACACCTTGGTTACACCTTCGAGCTTAATCAGCGTATCTCTTGCACTCATGTGGTTTTTGGTCCTGGTTCGTTTCAGTTCAATCGAATTCGGTCGTGCGCGTCCTGTGCCGACATGTCGGACAGAATCACCTGGTCTCCCACTCGCAAACCCTCAACGATCTCGATCGTGTTCACAGAGCTGCGCCCAAGCTTCACCTGAACGCGCGTGGCTTCGGTACTCGCCGGATCCAGCTTGAACAGAGTCACCGTGCTGTGTGGCTGCCCGAAGACCGGGCGTCCCACATACACTACGTCGTTCAGCCGCTCGAGTTCCACAGTTCCGTCAACGCTTAGATCGGGGCGAGCTCCATCCGGCAGCTTGCCTTCCAGCCGGACGTCAACAGTCACCGTACCGTTCTGGACGGCGGGATCGATGCGGGTTACTCGTCCCTCTACAATGCCGTTCCGAGTGTCGATTTGCGCCAGCTGGCCGAGCAGAATGTCCTTGGCCTGTGTTTCAGCGATCTTCAGCTCGGCTTTCAGCCGTGACGGCTGGGCGATCTTCGCCAGCACCGTACCGGCCGTAAGACGCTGGCCCACCTCGACCGGGGTCGCCGGGACTGCACCGAGCTGCTGCAGCACGCCTTCGGCGCCTGCGCGCACCTTCAGCTGTTCTACCTGTTCCCGCTTGAGGCCGTACTCGGCGCGCAGCTTCTCAATCTGCACGCGCTGAGCGGCCAGCTGCGCCTGGGTGGACTCTTTTGTGCTCTCCACCTTCTCTGCCTCAATCGAAGAACGGTTCGAGAGTTCATCCGCAACCGATTTCGTCGTCTTCACCTTCACATCCGAAGTGAGACCCTGCTCGCCAAGCTTGTACTCGACCTCGGCGTTCAGCCGCGCGGTCGCGAACTCTGACGAAACGCGAGCTGCAGCCGCCTGCTGATCAAGCTCGAGGTTCCGCAGCCGCGCCGCGAGATCCTTGTATGTCGCTTCAGCCGTCTTCACCTGCCACTCGGCATTGAGCGCATCGAGCTGTAGCTGCGGATTACTCATCTCGAGAATGACCGTCTCGGCCTTC
>DASQEG010000352.1:0-2174 GCA_035633775.1 Bryobacteraceae bacterium | reverse complement strand
TCGCCCTCTTTGCCTCGACTCCCGAACAGATCTGGAAACAGGCCGTGAGCCTGCATCAATCCGGTCAGTACGAAGCTGCGGCTGAGCAGTACCAGCAGTTGCTGCAGGCGAATGCAAATTTCGTGCCCGCATTATCGAACCTTGGTGCGGTCTATTCAAAGATGGGGCGCTACGACGATGCGGCGACCCAGTACCGCAAAGCCCTTGAGTTGCAGCCCGATCACACCGGCATACGACTGAACCTCGGCCTTGCGCTCTATCAACAGGCCCGACTTAGCGAGGCATCAGTCGAGTTCGAGAAGCTGCTCGCCGCCGGGAGCTCGAACGCTCAGGCGCGGCACTTGCTCGCCGACTGTCTGCTGCGCATGGGCAAAAACACGAACACGATTGAGCTGCTGAAGGATGAAGAATCGTCCGACAATCGGGCTGTCGCGTACATCCTCGGCACTGCACTGATCCGCGATGGTCAGGTTACGCGAGGCCAGCGCATCATCGATCGTCTGTTCCGGGACGAATCGGCTGAGTCGCTGATGCTGCTCGGCGCAGCGCAGATCGCGGCACAGGATAACAAGCAGGCGCTTGCGACTCTGACCCGGGCACTGGCACTCAAGCCGGCGCTGCCGGAGCTGAATTCGTTGTACGGCGTGGCCCGCCTCACTGACGGCGATCCGAACGGAGCGAAGAAATCGTTCCTGGCCGAGCTGGAACACAACCCTCATGACTTCGAAGCGAACCTGCAGCTCGGTGCGCTGTTGCGCGTCGATAAAGAGTACGAGCGTGCGGCGGAGTATCTGGGCAGGGCTCGACAGGTACGGCCTCAGTCGCTGCCGCTGAAATACCAGCTGGCCTCGCTCGAGCTGTCCACAGGTGACGTGACACGCGCAATCGCGATGCTCGAGGAAGTCACGCGCGAAGCCCCCGACTTCGTTGAAGGACACATCACCCTGGCAACTGCGTACTACCGAGCGAAGCGGAAGGCGGACGGGGATCGGGAGCGTGCCACGGTCGATCGGCTGAACGCGGAACATCAGGCCAGGGAACTAAAGAAGTGATAGACGCGCTGGCACAGGCCAATGCCGCACGGGAAGCAAACCGTCCGGACGAAGCGATCGCCCTCTATCGCCAGGTACTCAAAACCTCGCCGGCAAACGCCGAAGCATGGTGGTACCTCGGTTTGCTGCTGTATGAGAAGGACAAGCATACGGAAGCCGCACAGGCCTTCAGCAAAGTCGCTGTGCAGCAGCCCAAGCAGGGCGCCGGGTGGGCAATGCTGGGCATAACCGAGTACCGGAACGGCCGCTACGACCAGGCGCTCGCGCATTTGCGGAAAGCTCATTCTCTGGGAGTTCCGCCGCTGAACAATCTTGACAAGGTGGCGCGCTATCACCTCGTCGCACTGCTGAATCGTAGTGGGGAGCACGATCTGGCCAGCGGGCTGCTTCTCATGTTCGTGCGCGACGCGGCGATCACACCCTCGGTGAAAAAGGTTGCGGGCATCGCCGCACTCGGCATGAAGGTTCTGCCTGAAGAAATCAAACCCGAGCAGCGGGAACCGATCACGATTGCCGGCGAAGCCTCCATGCTTGCCTGGCAGAAGCGCAACCCCGAAGCCCGGGCCGAAGGGACGAAGCTGCTGGCCAGGTATCCGAAGCTGGCCAACGTGCACTATCTGATGGGGTATCTGCTGCTGCTGGAGAATGACGGCAATTGTGTGGACTACTTCAAGCGCGAACTGGAGCTCGATCCGGAACACGTGCCCGCACGTCTGCAGATCGCGTACGAGCTGCTGCGCCGGGGAGAAGCCGCTGCGGGTTTGCCGTACGCCGAAGAAGCCATCCAGCGCGCACCGGCGAACTTCGTGGGACGCAACATATACGGGAGAATTCTGCTGGACCTCGACCGCGCAGACGAGGCTGTCCGTGAGCTCGAGCACGCGGTGAAGCTGGCGCCCGGCAGCGCTGAGGCTCATTTTCACCTTGCGTCAGCCTATAATCGCGCCGGCCGCAAGCAGGACGCCGCGCGCCATCGGGAAATCTTTTCGAAGCTGGAGCAAGCGCGTTCCAAATGAAGTTGACGCGAAGACAGATGATCGCGCTGCTCGCGGCCGCGCCTAAGGCGAGGTCTGAAGAAAGCCCATGGTTCGAGGAGATCGTCGCGAGCAAGAGCGGAATCAC
>DASQEG010000351.1:0-11143 GCA_035633775.1 Bryobacteraceae bacterium | reverse complement strand
TGCTCCGACAATTGCCGGAAACGCTCGGAACGGTTCTGTGGAGCCTGCGACAGCGCAATCGCTGCCAGTGCGAGAAGCGACGCCCATGTCCTCATGGCAGGGATTGTATCGCTGCACGGCCGGACTCCTGAAGCTGACGTCCTTCTCAGGAACGGGGCTGTCGGATGCGACGATGATCGGATGGCGTCCATCGACATTCGAGCCGCCAGTGTGCCTGATGAGCTCGATACGGTCCGCAAACTGTTCCGCGAGTATGCGGAAACCCTGAGCACAGACCTCTGCTTTCAGAGCTTCGAAGCGGAGCTCGCAAGCCTGCCGGGAAAATACGAGCGTCCCAGCGGGTGTCTGCTGCTTGCGTGGAACGGCGTCGAGGCCGTCGGTTGTGCAGCATTGCGTCCTCTCGAAGGCACTGCATGCGAGATGAAGCGGCTATACGTTCAGCCGCACGTCCGCGGGCAGCAACTCGGGCGCCGACTCGTTGAGCGCATCTGCGCGGAGGCCCGTGCAGCGGGTTATTCGCGGATCTGCCTTGATACGCTGCCAGAGATGAACAAGGCTATTCAGCTTTACACTGATCTGGGCTTCCGGCCGGTTGACCCCTACGTTTATAACCCGGTCGCTGGCGCAATCTTCCTCGGTCGCGAACTGTGACCGCGTGGGAGTGCAGGCGCGGTTGAGTTGACAAATATTCAAGCATGCGAGTGGTAGCCCTGCTCGCTTGCGTGCTTCGTGCCGTTGCAGGCCGATACTCGCTGCAGCCCCCGTCATGCAGGCGAGGTGCAGTCCTGGTTGCTTAGCGGCATGGGCGGGTCCATCGCGGCCCGGCGTGCAATCGTCAGGGCAGGAGGTGAAGCACGCGGCATCCCGCACCACGTTTCGGGTTGCTGCTGATCCGACCGGAATCAGTCATTAGGCGCCTCGAGGTGGGCGGCAGGTCAGCTACAACATCGACTGGGTGATCGCCGGATGCCACATGCCCCGATCGAGAGCCTACGACACTGTAATTACCGTACCTGGAGAACGGGCTGAGTTGTGGCATAATCAAACGCCCGCCGGATACTGGCTCAGATTGACCTGGACGGACGTTCATTCAGAGCACGCGTACGCTCTGGCGGTAAATGGCAGGAGCGGACGTCCGCGTCAGGGTATGCATCATCGAGTCTCGACGCAGTGCACTTTGGCCTGGAGAAACAGACCATTGTGCCGGAAGTCGAGATCCTGTGGCCGAGCGGTACCAGACAGGTTCTAACAAACATACAGGCCGGGCAAACTCTGGTCGTACGTGAGCCTGCCCGGCCTGCGAACTAAAACATCAGCTTCATTCCGAGCTGGATGTTACGCGGGCCGATCTGGGTCGAGTTGATGCGGCCAAATGCGGCTGATGTGAAGTCGGTGATCGGGTTCCCGAACACCACCCGATTTAACGGGTTCTGCATCTCCACCCGGAACTGGTGAGTAACGCGCTCACCGATCCTCGTTTGCTTGAATACTGCGAAGCTTTCATCCAGGCGCATCGGCCCGCGGGTTTCGAGCGCTCGTGGAGCGTTTCCGTACTGGCCTGGCTGGGGAGCCGCAAACGCAGAGCGAAGCAGGTAAGTGTTGCGAGTGGGGTCGTTCGGATCGTATTCGTTCATGGAAAGGTCCGACCGGATCTCGGAACTGACCAGATTCGGACGCTGGCCGATATTGAAGAAGGGCAGCGTGTTCGAGGTCGTCACGAACAAGCGGCTGCCGGTAGTGTACGAATTCACCGTCGCGAGTTGCCAACCACCGAGCACGCCGCTCAGCAGTTTGTTGCCCGACTGCCACTTTCGGCCGGGGCCGAACGGCACATCCCAGACGAGTGAGAAGGTGAACACGTGCGGGTAATCGGACGGGTGATACGACTTCTCCCGTTTGAACGCCGTTTGCTGCGCCGGGTTGTCGTCAAACATCGCGGCATCGGTCAAAAACTTGGACCACGTATAAGCGACGGTACCGGTCAGGCCTCGAGCGTATCGTTTGTCCAGCTTGTACTGGAAAGATTGGTAGTTCGAGTTGCCGTACGTTGACCCGTAGATATTCACGCCTGCGTACTGCGGGAAAGGCCGGAGTGCCTGTGCGACGGTGGCCTGAGCACCCCAGAGTTGTACAAAGCCCGGAAACGGTTCACGGTAACCGGCCGCCTGGGCACTCGGTGAGTCAACTCGCGAGGTGAGCAGCGCCTGAGGGAGGCCTTCATACTGCATCGGCAGCTGATTAAGATTCTGCGACGCATAAAGATGACGGCCCGCGTTTGCAACGTACGCGAAGCTCATCGAAAGGTCGTTCGCGAACTGATGCTCAATGGTGAAGTTCCACTGGATCTTGTAGGGCAGCCGGTACTGATCGGGCAGCACCGTCGTGACGCTCTGACGGTTCGCTGCTGTCGGGTCGATCACCGGCGGTCGGCGGAAGTCCTGGGGAAAGCCACCGTCCCAGTTGAAGGCAGGAGTTGTTCCAGCATCAGCGGAGGCGAACGAAGCTACGGTTGAATAGCCGAACGCGGGTAGCCCGAGTCCCTGGTTGATGTAATTCGAATTGAAGATACCCGCACCTGCCCGGACGACGGTCTTATCGGTCACACGGTATGCAATACCGAGCCGAGGTGCGTAGTTGTGCCAGAGCATGTTCAGGTATCGGTTGCCGTTGTCCGGCGTTCCACCGAAGCGCATCGCACCGGGCAGATTGCCGGCGGCTGCATTCGGAGCCGTGATGTCCATGTACGAGATGCGATTGAGGGGATCGCTGTGCGGGACCACCGGCTCCCACCGGAATCCGAGAGTAAGTGTCAGCCTGTTCGTGAGCTTCCACGTATCATCCACGAAAAAGCCCAGGACGGTATAACGGCCGCCTGGAATGGATTCCCGGAACAATGCGCTGCCCGCCTGAACCTCACCGAGCAGGAAGCTTGCGAATGCATCTCCTGTATCGGGGACTCCGGGCAGACCCGTAGTCTGCCGGGTGAAGTTGAACGTTCCGCCGCCATTGCCATAGTTCCTGTAGTTATCCCGATGCCGCTGTACCTCGCCACCGATCTTGATGGTGTGATTGCCGCGAATCATCGTCAGGGTGTCCAGGGCCGTGAAGGTATGGAAGTAGTTGTCGCTCGCGATATCGTCACCGAAGCGTGTGTACCCTTCAGTGTTGAAGTTGACTGTCGGAAAAAGATCGAACTGCAATCCGCGAAGGCCAAGCTTGCCGCCGTTGGGTTGTGTCCACCCTTGTTCGAAGCCGAGCGAAAAGTTGGGGTTCCGGAATCGGGAATATCCCAGACCCACATGATTGAGCGTTGTCGGCGACAGGTTCGAATCGATGTTCACGTGCAGGACGTTGGTTCGGACCTTCTGCAGATTGTAGTTAAGCAATGCGGTCTCCTGCATGCCACCGACCGGGATCAGGCGGCTGTTGCCCGGGCTTTTGATCGACGGACGATACGTGTCGTTGTACATGCCGCTGACGCGGTGGTTCGTCGCGATCTGATGATCGACCTTGAGGCCGACCGTGCGCTCGTCCGCACTGGGGCTCCCCAGCGGTGCAACGGAGTTATTCACGATGCCGGGCAGTTCCGGAGCCGGGATATACGGCAGCATATTCGCTGAGATTGCGCTGATCCGGTTGGCCGGGATGCGATTACCGGGGAAAGGTGTGCGGTTGGCCGGATTCGGTGAACTGGCAGGGTCGTAGATGACGCGTGGAATCTCACTGAAGTCACCCTGCACCATGCGGGTGGTTGGCAGGGTATTCAATCCGGCCAATGCGCCACCACGCCGGTAAAACTGATCAAAAGAGAAAAACCAAAATGTCTTGTCCTTACCGTTGTACAGCTTGGGGATGACGACGGGACCGCCGATCGTGCCGCCCCACTCGTTCTGCTTGGAAGGTGCACGCCTGGCCGGGAAAAATCCGCGAGCGTCCAGCTTTTCATTCCGGCCAAAGTAGAACCCCGTGGCGTGCAGCGTATTTGTGCCGCTCTTCATCGTGAAGCTCGTCACGCCGCCCATCGCGTGTGCGTATTCGGCCGAGTAATTGTTCGTGATCAGCTTGAATTCGGCGATCGCATCTACTGACGGGTTCACCTCAGCATCGTTCGAAAGATCGCCGCGGCTGAGTGCGATGCCGTCATAGTAAACCTGATCCTGAAATCCGCCACCACCGGAGATTGACTTGGTCCAGGTGCCCGTCGGACTCACGCCGGGCGCCAGTTTAATGAAGTTCGACGGATTTCGAATGCCTCCGCCGAGCGTGAGCGGCATGTCCAGGAACTGTTTGGATTCGACGACCATGCCCACGTCCGCCGATTCGGTCTGAATCATGGGCGTGCCGCCCTGGACGGTTACGCTTTCTGTCACGGCTCCAACTGCGAGCGGGATATCAATGGTTGCAGTCTGATTCGTCTGGATCTGAATCCCACGCTGCACATATGCACTGAATCCCGTGGCCTTGATGGTCAGATCGTACGTGCCCACTGGCAGGCCTACCAGCCGATACGCTCCGGTGTTCGTGCTGACCGTTTCCCACCGACCGTTTGTGGCTGTGTTCAGAACTTCTACGGTCGCGCCTGGCACGACAGATCCGGAGTTATCGGCTACCACGCCGGCGATGGCGCCCCGGTCGCCCTGGCCATACACAGCGGAACAACTCAGGAGCAGGGCGACGATGGCTATGCTCCGATGCAAAGCTTTCATGATGGACCTCCGTCAGCCGCGTTCAACCGCGTTTAGGTGATCCATAGATTAAAGCACATCCGCCAGGATAGGAAGTGTGAGGAACGCGTGGGGCGGGGAGCTACTTTGGCGGTGCGCCCCATACCATACGGAGGGTTGAGGCGCACCAGGGTGGAAGGGAATTAGCCGGCAACTGCCTGTAATGTGCTTGTTGTGGCTGCGCGCTTGCTCTCATAGGCCGAAATGGCCTCGTCCTGAGCAAGGATATAGCCGAGTTCGTCCACACCTTCGAGCAGGCAATGTCTCGAGAAGCCGTCCACAGGGAACTCGACTTCTTTTCCGCCAGGCAGGATCAGCTTCTGGGAGGTGAGATCGATCTTAACGCGATAATTCGGATCCCGCTCGATCTCAGCGAACAACTCCGCGTGCACCTCGGCCGGGACCTGAACGGGCAGAAGCGCATTCTTCAGTGAGT
The DNA here is from genome assembly GCA_035633775.1 of Bryobacteraceae bacterium. Classification (GTDB taxonomy): domain Bacteria; phylum Acidobacteriota; class Terriglobia; order Bryobacterales; family Bryobacteraceae; genus JAWXCM01. The sequence goes on along the minus strand of DASQEG010000351.1, from coordinate 5,983 downwards.
TGCCCTTAAAGATATCCGCAAACGAAGTTGAGATGATCGCTCGAAACCCGAACTGCGTCAGTGCCCACGGAGCATGCTCACGCGAGGAGCCACAACCGAAGTTATCCCCGGCCAGAAGGATTTCAGCCCCTTTTGCCTGTTCCTGGTTGAGGATGAAATCAGGGTTTGGGTTGCCCTGCGCGTCGTAGCGCCAATCGTTGAACAGCTGGCGATCGAGACCCTGCTTGCTGATGGTTTTCAAAAAGCGCGCAGGGATGATCTGATCGGTATCGATATTGTCCACCGGCAGCGGAACGAGCCGGCTCTCAAGCGTACTGAACTTTGTCATTGAGCAGGGTCCTCACATCAGTTACTTTGCCGGTGACGGCCGCTGCGGCAGCGGTGAGCGGGCTGGCCAGGAACGTACGGCCGCCTTTCCCCTGACGCCCTTCGAAGTTGCGGTTGCTGGTCGAGACGCTGTACTGCCCAGGCTGCAGCTGATCGCCGTTCATCGCGATACACATGGAGCAGCCGGCTTCGCGCCACTCGGCACCGGCCTCGCGGAACACGCGGTCGAGCCCCTCGGCTTCGGCCTGGCGCTTAATCTCCATCGAGCCGGGAACCACCATCGTGCGGACCTTCTCACTCACTTTGCGACCTTTCAATACCGCGGCCGCGGCCCGCAGATCCGACATACGCGAGTTCGTGCAGCTTCCGATGAACACGACGTCAATGGGCTGACCCGTCAGCGGCTGCCCGGGCTGCAGATCCATGTAGCGCAGCGCCTTGGCGAGCGAGTCGCGCTCGATCGGATCGCTGACTGCCGACGGATCAGGCACACGCCCACTCACCGCGATGCCCATGCCCGGATTAGTGCCGAACGTGATCATCGGCTCCAGTTCATCGGCGTTGATGCTGATTGAGCGGTCGTATGTTGCGCCTTCATCAGTGGGCAACTGCCGCCACCGGCTAACTGCGGCATCCCAGTCAGCGCCCTTCGGTGCGAGCGCCCTGCCGGCCAGAAACTCATAAGTCGTGTCGTCCGGTGCGACGAGGCCGGCGCGTGCGCCTGCTTCGATCGACATGTTGCAAACCGTCATGCGTTCTTCCATTGACAGCGCCCGGATGCTTGATCCGCAGAACTCGAAGACGTGGGCAGTCGCACCACCGATGCCGATTCGCGAGATCAGGTTCAGGATGATGTCTTTCGCCGTGACGCCATTCTTCAGCGTTCCGTCAACCTGTACGCGATAACTCTTTGACTTGCGCTGCAGCAGGCACTGCGAAGCGAGCACATGCTCCACCTCGCTGGTGCCGATTCCGAATGCCAGCGCACCGAAGGCACCGTGCGTAGCCGTGTGGCTATCACCGCACACGACCGTCATGCCAGGCTGCGTTGCACCGGTCTCAGGGCCGATTACGTGAACGATACCCTGCTGCGTGCTGTTGAAGCCGAAGCACGGAATGCCAAAGTCGCGGCAATTTGCTTCGAGGCGCGCCACCTGCGCTGCTGCAATCTCATCCATGATGGGCAGGGCGCGGGGCGTTGTCGGAATGCTGTGATCCACGGTTGCGAGCGTAAGGTCCGGCCGGCGCACCTTCAGCCCTCGTGCGCGAAGGCCGTCGAACGCCTGAGGTGACGTGACTTCGTGCACCAGGTGCAGATCGATAAAAATGAGCGAAGGTGCTCCGGGCCGCTCAGCGACGACGTGGGAGTCCCACAGCTTCTCAATGATGGTGCGTGGCTGCATTGTCCTGCCTTTCAATCGCGGCGCATACTGCGTCGCCTCCCTGCGTTGTTGTTGCGGGCGCGCCGAAAGGCCGCAGATCGGCTGTGACACGCCCTGAATCCAGTACCGCTTCGGTCGCGCGGTGTACAGCGGCAGCTTCGGCGATCAATCCGAAGCTGTACTCCAGCATGGCGGCCACGCTGCCGATCGCGCCCAGCGGGTTCGCTTTGTTCTGCCCGGCAATGTCGGGCGCCGATCCGTGGACCGGCTCATACAGTCCCACCCATGCTCCCGAAGCCCGGCGCTCGCCGATCGATGCCGACGGCAACATTCCGATCGAGCCCGCGAGAACGGCACCCTCATCGCTGAGGATGTCGCCGAACATGTTCTCCATCACCAGCACGTCGAAGCGCCGGGGGTTGAGCACCAGCTGCATGGCGCAGTTGTCCACCAGCATATGTTCCAGCTCGACGTCGGCGTAATCTTTGGCTACATCCACCACGACGCGCCGCCACAGCTGTGAGGTTTCCAGCACGTTTGACTTATCCACGCTGGTCAGCTTGCGCCGGCGCTTCCGCGCGAGTTCGAAGCCCATGCGCGCGATGCGGTCGATCTCGGCGCGCGTGTACGTCATTGTGTTCGTTCCGCGTTCTTCCGGGCCGGTGCCGCTGATCCCCCGAGGGGTGCCGTAGTACAGGCCGCCCGTCAGCTCGCGAACAATGATCATGTCGGTGCCTTCGACAAGATGGTTCTTCAGCGGCGATGAATCGATCAGCGCTTTCCAGGCGCGTACGGGGCGAAGATTTGCGTAGACGCCCAGCACCTTTCGAATGCCCAGAAGTCCCGCTTCGGGCCGCTGGCTCGGGGGCGCGTTGTCGAACTCGGGAAGCCCGACCGCGCCCATCAGGGTGGCGTCAGCTTCCACGGCGAGCTTCGCCGTAGCCTCGGGGAACGGATTGCCGGCCGTGTGTATCGCAATCCCGCCCAGCAATCCTTCCGTCAGCTTCAATTGATGCCCGAACCGCCGGCATACGGTTTCCAGAACGCGCACAGCTTCGCGCGTGACCTCAGTGCCGATGCCGTCGCCCGGCAGAATGAGTACATTCAGGTTCATGTAGTTATCTGGTCTAGTCGGCGACAGCCTGAGCCGACTTCTCTTTCAGTGCTTCACGAGCCAGGCCCTCGATCTCTTCGTTCGTCAGGCCCTTCTTGCGGTCTGCAAGCTCAGTAAACTGGGCGTACAGTACGTCAAGCTGCTCACGAGTGAGCACAAAGCCGAGATGCTCGCACCGCTGCTTCAAGGCGTGACGGCCGCTGTGTTTTCCCAGGACAAGACGGGTCTCAGGTACACCGACGGTCTTCGGCTCGATGATCTCGTATGTCGTGCGCTCTTTAAGGTAGCCGTCCTGGTGGATGCCGGCCTCGTGTGCAAACGCGTTCGCTCCTACGATCGCCTTGTTTGGCTGCGGACCGAAGGTGATGATGCTCGATAGCAGCTGGCTCGCCGGGTAGAGACCCTCGGTGACAATGCCGGTCGTGTACGGTAGCCGGTCCTGCCGAACCTTCATGGCCACCGCAACTTCTTCGAGGGAGCAGTTTCCGGCACGCTCGCCGATGCCATTGATCGTGCACTCTATCTGGCGAGCTCCGTTCTGAACGGCGGCGATCGAGTTCGCAACAGCTAGGCCGAGATCGTCGTGGCAATGCACACTGATAATGGCCGAATCGCCAAGAGCGCGATGGAGCCTTCCGATCAGCTGCCCGTACTCGTCCGGCACGGACCACCCGACGGTGTCAGGGATGTTGACGGTCCGTGCACCGGCGGCAACGACAGCCCTGCAGACCTGCTCGAGGTAGTTCCAGTCCGTCCGTGTAGCGTCCTCGGCGGAGAACTCCACGTCATCGACATGTCTACGCGCCAGCTCGACAGCCGCTACCGCTTCATCTAAAACCTGCTGCTGCGACTTGCGCAGCTTGTGCTTCAAGTGAACTTCACTGGTCGCGATGAAGGTGTGGATCCGCGGACGCTCAGCTTTTTCGAGGGCGCTCGCCGCCCGTTCCACGTCCAGCGTGCATGACCGTGCGAGGGCCGCTACCTGCACCCAGGGAAACTGCGCGCTGACTGCCTGCACTGCTTCGTGGTCGCCCTGCGACGCAATTGGGAAGCCCGCTTCGAGGATGTCCACCCCGAGTGCAACAAGCTTCTCCGCCATACGGAGCTTCTCGGAGGTGGTCATAGAGCAGCCAGGGGACTGCTCGCCATCTCGCAGGGTGGTGTCGAAGATGTATACGCGTTCGCTCATCGGTTGGGGAGCCTCAGCTGTCCTTTCATTATCGGCAGCTTCGGGTGATTTAGCAAATTTATAGTATCACGACAAGAGATTAGCTTTACAAATCTAATAAGGAGTGTTTATACTGGATCGTCTTTGGAGCTGCATGGAGTTATACCCCCTAAAGGTGTTTCTGGCAGTTGTCACCGAGAAGAGTTTTTCCCGCGCCGCGGAAAAGATGCTTCGTACGCAGCCTGCCATCTCCCTGGCTGTGCAGCGACTTGAGGCTGAACTCGGCGAGAGGCTGATCGACCGCTCGGCTACGCCTCCCATCCTCACCGATGCGGGACGGATTGTCGCGGACTACGCGCGGCGCTTCGAGAACCTTGAAGCCGAGCTTGCAAACGCTTTAACGGAGTTGCGCGACAACTCGGCCGGTCGGCTCGTCATCGGTGCCAATGAAACCACGTCGCTCTACCTCCTGCAGCATATCGAGCAGTATCGAAGGCTCTACCCCAAGGTGAAGGTACAGGTCCGTCGCAGCCTGTCGAGCAAGATACCGTCACAGCTGAATGACGGCGATCTGGAGTTGGGCGTGGTCTCGTATGACCCGGAAGACGAGCGCCTCGTCAGCAAGGTCATCTACACAGATCACCTGTCGTTTGTAGTCTCTCCCAAGCACCGGTTCGCCAAGCTGGAACGTGTGCCGATCACCGAACTCGGCATGGAAACCTTCATCGCGCATAACGTTTTCTCGCAGTATCGGGAAGCCGTGCTGCGCGAGTTTGGGCGCCACAAGGTCATCCTCAACATGGATGTGGAGATGCCCACCGTCGAGACGATTCGTCTTATGGTGCAGCGCAACGAAGGTGTAGCGTTTCTGCCGCGGCTGTGTGTGGAACAGGATATTGCGAGAGGCTTGCTGCGGGAGATTCAGGTGGAGGAGCTGCGCGTCGAGCGTAAGATACGTCTCATCTACCCATCGAAGCGGGCCCTAAGTCACGCTGCCCGAGCGTTCCTGGAGCTTCTCCGAAAGTAAACTGCCGGAGCGGCGTCTTACACCGGGGTACCGGATGAAGAACACTGCTTTCCTTGTGATCATCGCTGGTGGGTTAACACAGACGGGCTGCGTCGTCGTCGGCGGGTACAGCAATACGGACGGCTGGTTCGTATGGCCCGGCGGATTTTTGATACCGATTGTGATTTTGTTCCTGCTCGTGTTCTTTGCCCGGAGGCGGCGCCGTTGAAAGCTCAGTCGGCCTGACTGCCGAACCGCTGCTGACGCCGGAAGTCGTCGGTCAGCATGCCCGCGTATCCCCAGTTCTCTTCATCGATCTCCTGAATCACGATATGCGTGTGCTCGGGCTTCTTGCCAAGTACACGCACCAGGGTGTCAGTAACTTCACGGACAAGCGTCGCCTTCTGTTCACGGGTTGCGCCTCTGGTGATCTGAATGTTGACGTAGGGCATGTTAGCTGACGGTTCGGAGCTGAGTTCCGTGTTCTCGCCAGCCTCCGGGCGTCAGGCCGGTGTGTTTGCGGAACTGTGCATTGAAGTGGCTGGTGTTCGAGAAACCTACCCGCCAGGCGATGTCCGCTACGGGGGTACCGGTCGTCGTGAGCAGTATCTTCGCCCGCTCCATCCGCCGGGATGTGACATATTGATGCGGCGACAGCCCCGTTGATCGTTTGAACGCCCGCAGGAAGTGGAACTCGCTGAAATGCGCAACGTCGGCCAGATCGCGAACCTTAATCGGCTCCGGCAGTCGGGCCTCCACCAGATCACGAATCTGTCGTAACACGCTGGCCGGAAGCCGTTCGCCCGACGACCGCAGCGCACGGTCGCTGCTCATTCCATAGTTGCGATCGATGTGCGCGATCAGCGTAGCGCCGGCGCTTTCCGCAAAAACGCATCCATTGTGACAACCCGTCCCGATTGCCGGAAGCAGCAACTCGGCGACGCGATGCAGCAGTTCATCTTCTACCACGTGCAGTTTCTCATCGC
>DASQEG010000350.1:0-3108 GCA_035633775.1 Bryobacteraceae bacterium | reverse complement strand
GACGTGCAAGAACCAGGTGGCGTCGACTTTGAACTGCCCCGGGATCTCCCGCATGATCGTGAAGTTCATGCGATCGTTGATCTGTTGCTTGTAGTCCTGATTCGGCCAGTTCGCTGCGTTGCCAACATTTGTGTAAGCTCCGAGGCTCTTCCCGATTGGCAACTGAACCGGATTTGACCCTGCAGGAAAGGGATCGGAGAGGTAGGCCTGTGGACGGCCCTCGACGAACGGCAACGGCGTTGATGTCTGGTTGAAGCCGGGGCACCACTGGCAGGCCGCAAGAGTATTGGCGCTGGTGTTGCCTTGCCCGACCACAACCGGCACAGCGTAACGACCCCAGCCGACGTTCAGAGCAGTCTTGTCATTTACGCGAACCGCCACCCCGACCCGCGGCAGGAAGATGTTCTTCTGCGTAACAAATGGCTTTCTGTTCTCGCTGTCCGTGAACACCCAGGCGCCATTCCATGTGGGTGTCGAGAGCGCAAGCAGGTCCTGCGGGATCTCAGGCCGATTGGCCTGGATAGCCTGATTTGGGACCGAAAGGTCCAGGTACCGGGAGAAGATGTTGTTGTCATCGTAGGGGCCCGATTCCCACTCATGACGCAGCCCAAGATTGAGCGTCACGTTACGGCTGATCTTCCAGTCGTCGTGAATGAAGGTGCCGACAAACGGCGTTCTCATCGTCTGGAAGGGGAAGCCCCGTGCGGTCGACCGCTGGTCCACCAGACCGAGAAGAAATGACGCATACGCGTCCCCGGAGACCGCGGTGTTTGGTGAGAGGTACGTGCTGGCAGTCTGATCCGGGTAGAAGTTGAAGTTTGCCAGATTGGGGAAGATTCCCTTGCCAACGTGGTATCGGAACTCCATTCCTGCTTTCAGATAATGCGATCCGCGCACCTGTGAGACTTTTCCGCTCGCTGCGTAGTGGTGCGGATGTTGAAACCAGTAGCCGCCCTTGCCGAACGTCGAAGCCGCCGCCCCGTTGATGTTGATATTGGGATAGTAGATCAACGGCATTTCAGCCGTGTACGGCAAGTACCACGGGTTGTTCGGCCAGAAATCCGCCAGTCCTGCTTCACCAACGGCCGCCTCGGGCGCGGAGTAATCGTCCTCGAGCATTGCATAGCTCGCTCGGATGTTGAGGACTGTTCGCTCAGACACCGTCCACACCATGTCACCGGCGACGTTGCGTGAGTTCATGACGCCGCCGTTGTCGTTGGGCACCGCGCGGGAATTGTTTGGCGTGTAGTTCTCCTGGTCCAGCGTTGTGCGGAACTGCGAGTAGCGCCCGAAGATCTTGATATTGTCGGTGACCTGGTAATCGGTGCGGCTGGAGAAGTTGGCGTTCTTCATCGGCCATGCATATGAAGCTTTGAAGTTGTTCGAGCCGGCCAGATCGTCGCCGGGGTTGTTCGGGCCCCAGATATCCTGCATGATTCGCGCTGCGGTCGGATCGATCCGGTGGCGCGGGATGATGTTGTTCGGGAACGGCTGGCGTGTGGCTGTATTGGTCGCCACGTCGAGAACCGTTGTTGCTGGATCGTAGATGGTACGCAATCCGCCGGAGCGGTTCAGAGACTGCGAGAAGTCGCCAATCCGCTCAAGCTCCGTGGGCATGGTCCGAATGGCGTCCCGCGGTTCTTTGGTGCGCCAGCCTTCATACGTGAAGAACGTGAATAACTTGTTCTTCCTGATCGGTCCGCCGACCGTGCCGCCCCAAATATGGTTGCGGATGAAGTTCGGAGTGCGCGTGATTGGATTCACCACGGCGTTCAGAGCAGGGTTGCGGCCGAAGTAGTAGGCAGTCCCGTGATACTCGTTAGTGCCGGACTTGGTAGAGACCGACAGCGTTCCGCCTGCCGTGTGGCCGAACTCCGCGTCAACGGAGTTTTGCTGCACCGAAAACTCCTGTACAGAGTCCATGGGCGGCGAGTAGGAGCCTTTCGGTCCGATCTGAATCGGTGCGCCATCCAGCAACAGATCGTTCTTCTGGCTCGTGTTCCCGCCGACGTCGATCGTGGACGAAGACCACATGAAAAACGGATTTCGTTCCGCGCCGTAGCGGTTGACGACCGCAGGATCCAGCAGCGCAAGCGTAAACGGGTTTCGTGCCTTCACCGGGAGGTCCATCAGCATCTTGCGATCGACGGTCAGCTCGCGGGTCGTGGTGTTGAACTGCAGCGCCACTGCCGAGGCATCGACAGTGATTGTTTCCACGGTTCCGCCGGGCGTCAACGCAAAATCCGCTGTGACGTCGGCGCGCGTCTGTACCAGCACATTCTCCTGTACCTGACGTGAAAAGCCTTGAAACTCCGCAGTCACGGTGTATGCTCCCGGCTCAACGTTGTCGAAGAGATACTGACCGGAAGGACCTGACTCTCTGACGGCAGAGATACCGGTCGCGGTGTTTCGAAGCGTCACTCGCGCCCCTGGGACGGCAGCGTTCGAGGAGTCGGTGACGAGACCCTGTACCTTGGCACGGTAGTCTTGTGCCCATGAACACACGGCGACCGCCGCAATTGCAAACAGGCGAACCAGCATTTAGCGACCTCCTGAGGCAACTGTTATAGTTCCCACGAGAGGCAGAAGTCAAGAAGAAATCACCGCTGCACCTTTGCGGTTAAAAAAAGAGCGCATGTGCCATGCGCCCTTGGTGAGGAGCCACCGGCGCCGGAGCGAAATACGTGCGCGGAGTTATGTCGAAGTGACGCGCAATTGCCTCAAGTACTGAGGTCCACAATGGTTGGGATTCTGGTGCACAATGACAATCACTTCATCGTGCGTGGTCCGTTGCCGAACCGAGAGGTTGCCGTCGCGCTTGCCCGGCACTGGTCGATCATTCAGATCGGAGCGACGACACCGCCTCCGCTCACGACCTGGTCTATCGTGACCCGGGAGTTCCGGGAAAATCTGCAATGGGCAGTGATTGTAATGGAAGGCGCGGAGTTATCACCCGCGGTCACGGCGTTGCTGGGCGAACTCTCGGCGCGGGGCATCAAGATCCACGATGCAAACTCCGAAAGTTGGTAGCGCGATGCGGCAGAACCGCCGACGGGTGCGCTCGAGGGCCTGATCAGAGGGAATGGGCCAATCGCGCTGCGTACATGT
>DASQEG010000349.1:0-10019 GCA_035633775.1 Bryobacteraceae bacterium | reverse complement strand
GACTTCAACAGAAGCATGTCGAGGGTCCCGGCCAGCATGTCGCCGCCTTCACCGGCAGATCTGCGCGCCATGGGTTTCACCCTACCACAAGATAATCTACCGGAGCAATACCAATCCGCGCCTACCTCTCAGCGCCCGTGGTGGCAACCTCTCCCAAGGAATTCGAGGGAAGTGCGGTGCCGAGAGGGCCCTGCGAGTGATACGCTTGCTCTTCGATGTACCGACGTCATTTTCTGGCAGCGTTAACTGCACCCGGCCTGCTGCCGGCCCTCGATCGATTCGATCTGTCCCGTATCGCGATGCTCACCGACGAGGTAGCAAAGTCTCCCGCGGACGCAATTGCCTTCTGTAAGCAGTACGGTTTCCAAAACGTGGAATTACGCGGCGTGCCCGGCGGACGAGGCCATTACGGTTCGCTGCCCGTCGCCACCTTGCGGGAAGCGGCAAAGGAGTTCGCAGACAACGGCCTGAAGGTTACGTTTCTAAATACTCCCTTTTTCAAGATCACGCTTCCAGGCACAGAGCCTCTGTCTCGCAGACCGGAGACTCCTGAGGCCCGGGAGAAACGCATTGCGCGGCATCAGGCGGAGTTCGACGGTCGGCACGAGGGTTTTAAACGGGCGATGGAGAATGCCCACATCCTCGGTGTCGACAAAATGCGCGTATTCACGTTCCTCCGCGTGGCCGAACCGGGCAGCGTGTTCCAGCGGATCGCCGACGTGCTGGGCGAGATGAGCGAGCTTGCGGCGAAGGAAAAGATCAGCCTTCTCGTCGAAAATGAGGGCGCCTGCAACGTTGTCACATGCGCCGAAACCGCCGATTTCCTGAAGCTGATGCCGCAAAAGAACTTCGGGCTTAACTGGGATCCCTGGAACGGTTTGGCGCAAAAGGAGAAGCCTTTCCCGGAAGGCTATGCACTGCTGCCCAAGGGGCGCATCTGGAACGTTCAGATGAAAGGTCACGCGCTGCTGGATGCCGAACGGAAGCTTCCTTGGCGTCAGATTTTTGCCCAGCTCACGAAAGACGGCTACGACGGTTATGCCGGTCTCGAAACGCATTACTTTGACGGCACTCTGATCGAGAAGTCGCACCTCACAGCTCAGGAGATTCGGCGCATTCTCAGTTCGTGAGCGAAAAAGAGTAGAATATTCCGGCATATCTGCCTCAAAGGGGAAGATGGCCGGATGGTCGAATTTCTACCGCTCACGCACTTGCTGCGAGTACAGCTCTTCTTTGGAGCGCTGCTTCTTGCCTTGCCCTGGCTGGCGCTGACGAAGGCACGACCTCTGCTCGCGAACCTGTTCGATCTGAGGCCCAAAGACACCTTCTTCGCCGTCCTCACAGCACTCGCCCTGTCGTGGAGTCTCATGCTCTCCGGCTACGTCGTCCTGCGCCATCTGGAACGGTTCGGGTCTGACCTGTTCGGCTTCCGGGGAGTAGGCCCGGGCTGGCCGGTAGCGGCGGTCTTTGTGCTGGGCGTGCTGCCTACGGTTATCGGTGTTCAGCGGCGTAATCCCAATCAGTGGACCTCCGGGCACGTCATCATGACCACCGGCGCCGTAATCGTCGGCGGCGCCTTCGGCTATCTCGCGGTCGAGGCTGCCAACTGGGGCATTCCGCTCATTCAGCCAGTTACATCCGTGCCCGACAACACTGCCGTGTGGCTCGGATATGCGGACCACGGCAAACTCTCTGCTGCGCACATCTTCGCCGCCTGTTGTTTTGTGGCCGCGGCAGTTGTATACACCGTCTTGATGTTCGTTCCGCGGCCGTCCGTACCTACGCTGGCGTACGTCTATACCTGGCTCTCGATACTCTGCTGGGCTCTTGCGGCAACTGCCTTTTTTCTCGATAAGTTTATGGTTCCGCTTTCGATTACCGTTCTCTTCGTGTTGCTGCTTTCGGGTTATGTGCTCCGAAACAAAACCGATCACTACTTCCGTACCGTCAGGTGTCTCAAAAACCACCCGCCAGCACCGGGCGAAGTGCTCGACTCGCATCCCGGGGAGCCAGTGATCGTGGTGGCTGCAAACGGCGGCGGCATCCAGTCCGCAGCCTGGACCGCACGCGTTCTGGCAGGTCTGGATTCGCGCTGGCGGCAGCACTATCCCGGAGACGGGGAACGGTTCCGCAGACGTATCCGGCTGATCAGCGGCGTGTCCGGCGGCAGCGTCGGCGCAATGAACTACCTCGAGACCTGGAACGGCACCCCAGCTGACCAGGCTGTGCGTAATGCTCAGTCGTCCAGCCTTGCCGACGTAGCCTGGGGCCTCGTGTATCCGGACTTCCTGGCCCTGTTGATGCTTGTGCTTCCACGCCACGTGGATCGAGGCAACGCTCTGGAATGGGCGTGGACGCGTACCATCGGTGACAGTGTTCTGAAGCCGCTTTCCTCCTGGTACGACCGTGTGCTGCTTGGCCAATGTCCCGCGGTCGTCTACAACGCAACGATCACCGAAACGGGTGAGCGCCTGTTGATGGGGACGACGAGCATCACTCAGCGCCACGGTGACGGACGGCGCAATCTTTCAGAGGTGCTGCACGGTTGCGACGTTGCGACCGTTACGGCCGCTCGCCTGTCTGCGACCTTCCCGTTTGTAACGCCGGTTGCCCGGCCCGATGACAAGAATGAACGTGCTTACCATTTGGCAGACGGCGGTTACTACGATAACTACGGCACGGTCACCGCTGTCGAGTGGCTGGACGAAGCCCTCCGAACGGCAACACGAACGCCAGAACGTGTGCTGCTGCTGGAGATCCACGGCGCCCCTGCAGCGGATCAAAGCCGCGGTAGCAGCCGTGGCTGGGCATACCAGTTCGTCGGTCCAATCACTTGCATTCTAATCGTCCGCAGTGCCGGTCAGCTTGCAAACAAAATCCTGTAGACCGAGTTTCTTGAAGAACTTTGGAAAGGTACCGTCACCATTAAGCGCGTGGTGATGTGCTTTCAGGGAGAAAACCCGCCCCTGAGCTGGCATTTGAGCGAAGCCGAGAAGCAGGCCATCGATCTGCAGTTCGAAGCTTCCTGCCGTGATTGGGAGCAGGTTCGACAGTGGCTGGAGGACGCTCCGGCAGCAGCAACTGCGTAGCTTGTGCGCAGCGGTGGCGTACTCACGCCCAAGCCCTTGCGGCGGCTTAGCCCCGATTCCAGTTCAGCGCGAGATTGACGAAGGTGCGCACGGGAACACCCGAAGGACCCTTGGCGAGCCATGGCTTGCCGTCATCGAGCCATGCCGTTCCAGCGATGTCCAAATGCACCCAGGGTTTGCCTTCAACGAACTCTTCGAGGAACTTTGCCGCGGTGATTGCTCCACCCCAGCGGCCTCCGATGTTCGGAAGATCGGCGAAAGGTGACTTCAGGTACTCTTTGTAGTCTTCATCAAGCGGCATGCGCCACATGCGGTCGCCGGCCTGCGCAGCAGCGGTCGCAATCCGGCTAAACAACTCGTCGTTGTTGCTGAACGCCCCAACATGAATGTGACCCAGGGCCACGACGATGGCACCCGTCAGCGTTGCTGCATCGACAAAATGCGTGCAGCCCTGCCGGATCGCGTAGGTGATTGCGTCGATGAGGATCAGCCGGCCTTCGGCATCGGTGTTGAGCACCTCGACGGTCTTTCCGTTCATGCTCTTCACGATGTCTCCAGGCCGCTGCGCCCGGCCGCTGACCATGTTCTCAACCGTTGGGATGAAAGCAGTGACCCGAACGGACGGCCGGAGTTGTGCAAGCGCACGCATGGCTCCGATGACCGCTCCAGCGCCGCCCATATCGTACTTCATCTTCTCCATGCCTTCCGATGGCTTGATGGAGACACCGCCGGTGTCGAACGTGACGCCCTTACCCACCAGCGCGAGGTGGTCGGACCCGCCGCCATCTCCTTCGGGCTGGTAGCGCAGCACGATTAGCGCGGGGGGATTGTCGCTTCCCATCGCTACGCCAAGCAGGGAACCCATGCCCAGCTCGCGCATTGCCGGCTCATCGAGTACCTCGCACTCGAGTCCAAACTCACCTGCCATGGTTCGAGCGTATTCGGCGAGTCTCAGTGGGGTGAGCAGATTCGCCGGCTCATTCACCATGTCGCGGGCGAAGTTTTGCGATTCGGCGACGATACGGCCGCGTTCGACTGCCGCTTCGAGTTCACCGCTCGAGGTTTCCACGCAGATCGTGAAGGACTCCAGACGTTTGTCGCCCTTCTTGTCGCACGTCTTAAGCGCATCAGGCTCGTAGTCGCCGAGGATGGCAGCTTCGACGGCTGCCTGGACGTTTTCGGGCGTAGCCAGGAATGTGGGCAGAAACAGGTGGAGATTCCGAAGCGCCTTGCCCTTGAGGATGCGAACGGCCGCACCTATCGCGCGGCGCAACTCGACACTCCCGAGACTCCCGGCCTTGCCTGAGCCGGCGACGGCGAACCGGCGGGCTGCAAGACCGGAGCCTTTGTAGAGCAGTGCAAGGTCGCCGATGCTGCCCGGGAACTCACCCGACTCGTAGATCTCGCCCAGCCAGCCGCCCGTTGCTGCGTCCAGATCCGGGTCACGCGGAGAATCCTTGTCCGGCGCCAGCACCATCAGCACTTCGGCTGCGATCTCTGTCAGTTTTCCCTGCTGAATGCGAATATCCATGATGGTAGTCAGTCCCAGTTGGATTTGCTGCGGCGAACGGCCTGACGCGCTTCCTCTTGTGCCTCGCGCGCTCGTTCAGATTCCCGCTTATCGTGCATCTTCTTGCCCTTTGCTACCGCAAGCTCACATTTCACCTTGCCGTTCTTCAGGTAAAGCTTAAGCGGGATAAGGGAGAGCCCTTTTTCGCGGATCTTGCTATGCAGCTTGTCGATCTCGCCCCGGTGCAGGAGGAGTTTGCGCCTCCGCATCGGCTGATGGTTCTCACGGTTGCCATGCGAGTACTCGCTGATGTGAGCGTTGATGAGCCAGGCCTCGCTGCCCTCAATGTCGGCGTAAGCCTCCTTGAGCTGCACCTTCCCTGTTTTCACAGCTTTAACCTCGGTCCCGAGGAGCGCAAGCCCGGCCTCGTACGTTTCAAGAAGCGTGTAGTTGTGCCGAGCCTGGCGATTGTCGCTCAGGATCTTGTTGGGGTCCTGCTGAGCCAAGGTAATCTCAACGAAAGTCGTGCTCGCCACGTCAGTCACAATGAGCGGAACCGAATACCGATTAAGGACGGACGGCGCCTCAGGCGGACGTGCCTCCAGATAGTAGCACAGGTCCGCCAGCACGAAACATGCCTGAATTCAGACGCTTAGCTTTGATGGTTGCGTGTGCCGCGGTGCTTCTTGCGCCCCTCGAAGGGCGGACGCGCAAGGGTGAGAAGCTGCTTCAGCAGGGCCGCGACGCCGAAGCTCGGAAGCAGTGGGAAATAGCGCTCGACTTCTACGAGCAGGCGATGCTGGAAGACCCGGCCGATGCTGCCTATCAGCTGGCCATGCGGCGCGTACGGTTTCAGGCCGCCAGCGCACGAGTCGATGCTGGGCAGAAGCTTCGTGCAGCGGGACGGTTGGAGGAGGCTCTTGTCGAGTTCCAGCGAGGCTACGCTATCGATCCTTCGTCGGCCGTTGCAGAGCAGGAAATCCGTCTGACCAAAGAGATGATCGAGCGTGAAAACGTGCCCGAGACCCGGTCGGCGACGCCCGAGGAGCGGGGGCTCACGCCTGCCGAGAAGGTCCAGAGAGAAGCGGAGGAGCGGGCAGGACGAATGCTGCCGGTACCCGAACTTCGACCTATTCAGCGGCAGATCAGCACGCTGAAGATGAACAATCAGCCTGTACGGGTGCTTTACGAGACCGTGGGCAAGCTCGCGGGCATCAATGTTATCTTCGACGCCGACTACCAGGCCGGCCCGGGCAAAAGCACGTTCACCGTAGACCTGTCGAATACGACGCTGGAAGAAGCGCTGGACTACCTCGCCGTTCAGACCCGCTCGTACTGGAAGCCGCTGTCTGCGAACGCAATTTTCGTCACGAACGATAACGTCACAAAGCGGCGCGATTTCGAAGACTATGTCGTGAAGGTCTTCTACATCAAGAACGCGACCTCCGTGCAGGAGCTGCAGGAGATCTCGACCACAGTGCGTTCAGTAACAGAAATTCGCCGAGCCTTCACGTACAACGCGCAAAACGCCATTCTGGTGCGCGGCACGGCTGATCAGGTGGCACTCGCGGACAAACTGATCCAGGACCTCGACAAGCCCAAGGCAGAGGTGGTGGTGGACATCTACGTTATGGAGGCGAATCGCGGCCGCGTACGCGACCTTGCGTCGACCTTCACCACGGGTTCGCCTTCAGCAGCAGGTATCAACCTGCCGGTTATCTTCAACCGGGGTGCAACCACGACACCGGGCACGCCCGGCAACGGTTCAGGCTCGGTGGGTGATGACCCCACGCCTCCCACCACGACCACACCCGCCGTGCCGCTGAATCAGCTCGACACCATCGGGCTGGGTGACTATTCCATAAACATGCCGGGTGCGCTGCTGCAGGCACTGATGAGTGACAGCACTACGCGTCTTCTGCAGAACCCGCAGGTTCGAGCAGTCGAGAACTACAAGGCATCGCTGAAGATCGGCGACCGGATTCCTTATGCAACTGGCAGCTTTCAGCCCGGAATCGGTGGCGCCGGCCTGAACCCGCTGGTCTCAACCCAGTTCAACTTCCTCGACACAGGTGTGAACGTAGACCTGACGCCGAAGGTGCACGGGCGCGACGAGATAAGCATGCAGGTGGAAATCGACGTCTCGGCGAAGTCGGGTGAGGTGGAGCTTGGCGGCTTGCGTCAGCCGAGTGTCAGTCGGCGCACTATCAATCACAGCATTCGGATTCGTGAAGGCGAGATCAGCCTGCTGGGAGGCCTGCTTGGGACTCAGGAGTCCAGGATCCGTTCCGGTGTTCCGTGGCTGATGGATATTCCCGGGCTTGGCCGTTTATTTAGCACGGAGAAGCTGGAGCGTTCGCGCGGCGAACTGTTGATCGTGCTCGTGCCTCACATCGTTCGCACTCCCGAGTACAGCGAGTCGAACCTCCGCGGGGTTTCCGCCGGCAACGATCAGAACGTGAAGCTGAATTATGCGCCGCGGCGCGTGGCGCCCGCGCCGACGACGGTCCCGCAGGGACCTGCCGCTGGAGCGCAGCCGCAGACCGCCCCGACGCCTGGACAGACCGCTCCTGAACCGGCTCCCGCGCCGGTTCCGCCGGCGCCCGAAGCTGCCGCTGCAGTCGGGCCGCAGCTGCTCTTCGGTCAGGTCACCGCGCCAGTCCAGCCCGGCGCTGCGGTTCCTGTCACGCTCCGGCTCGAGAATGTGACCGACCTGTTCTCGGCGCCGTTGCGCATTCGGTTCGATCCCAAGGTGCTGCGCCTGACCGGCGTTTCACCGGGCCCGCTGATGACGGGTGACGGCCAGAAGATCAACTTCAACGAACAGACGCTGAACGATACAGGCGAAGCGATCATCACGCTCAACCGGCTGCCGGGCGCCGGCGGAGTCACCGGATCGGGGATTCTGGTCAACCTCAACTTCCAGGCCCTGGCGGCAGGCACGGCAACCGTGTCTGTGGTCAACCCCGATCTCAAGAATCTGCAGATGCAATCGATAGCCGTGCCCTCACCTGCAGCGACGATCACGGTGCAGTAGTATGTCCTGGCGACGACGAACGCAAAGTGGGCTCACGCTGGTCGAGCTTATTGTTGCCTTCACCATCCTGGCGCTTTTGTCAACGATGGCCGTTCCGCTGGCGCGCTACAAGGTACGCCGCGACAAGGAACGAGAACTCAGGTGGGCGTTGCGCGAGATTCATGCGGCCATTGACAAGTACAAGGACATGGCCGATATGCAGAAGCTCGGGAATCAGCAGAAGGTCGGCACTGACGGGTATCCCGAGAACCTCGAAGTGCTGGTCGAGGGTGTGAAGATGCAGGGCGAGGTCGAGAAGAAGATACGCTTCCTGCGCCGGATTCCCCGGGACCCGTTCACCAACAAACGGGAGTGGGGATTGCGGAGCACGCAGGACGATCCTTCTTCCACCTCCTGGGGCGGGCAAAACGTATTCGCCGTCTACTCGAAGACTACGGAGAAAGCAGCCGATGGCACGCCCTACTCGGAGTGGTGAGACACGGAGACGACTCGGCTTTACGATCATCGAGCTGATGATCGTAATGGCCATCATCACCATCCTTGTATCGATGGCGGTTCCTTACTATCAGAAGACCATCATTCGGTCAAAGGAATCGCTGCTGCGCAACAACCTGTTCACCCTCCGCACTGTGATCGACGAGTATACGATCGACAAGTCTAAAGCTCCGCAGACGCTGCAGGATCTGGTGACGGAGGGCTACCTCCGCGCGGTCCCGGTCGATCCGCTTACGGGCTCGGACCAGACCTGGAAGATCATCATGGAAGACGCAATGACCAGCGTCAACCAGACCGAACCCGGAATATTCGATGTACAGAGCGGCTCAGACAAGATGAGTCTCGACGGTACACCGTACTCGGAGTGGTAGCGGTGCCGTCGACCTGCCAGACACCGGATTGACGGGCCGGTGCTATCCTGATCGCCGATGACCAAGGTTCAGATCGAGTACAAGTTGGTGGGCCCGCTCAGCGACGCCATGCTCGACCGCATAGCACGCGCGCACGGAATCTACGGAATCGATCACGTGAAGCTCTCGCCGGCCGGTGACCGGGTGATCATTCAATACGACGCTTCGCGGTTGTCCGCGAAGGAAGTAGAGAAGACGATGCACGACATCGGGCTTGCCGTCGCGCTCGACGCCTGATCACGCGCTATTCTCATTGAGTGATGATTGGACTCACACCGGTCTACCGCTCGTCGGGTATGAATGCCTCTCAGGACGTGGAGGTTGTTCGCAATCTCCTGATCAGCAGCGGGCTGGATGCTCAACTCGCTGATGACAACCAGGGGCTGCCTGATGGCACGTTCGAGGTTCGTGTACCGCCAGACCAGGCCGAGCGCGCCCATCAGCTGCTGAGCTCGAGGCCGGGCCGGGACGAGACCTCAACGATGGATACCTCCCACGACCTCGACATGGTGACACTCCGTCGCTTCGACGGCACCACGGGCGAGATCCAGGCCCTCGCGATCAAGGGCATTCTCGACTCACTCGGAATCAACTCCGTTGTCGTGGGCACCTCTTCGCTCCCGAACCTCAGCTTTTTCCTCCATGTGGCCCGGACCGACTTCGACCGTGCTGACGAGGCCATTCACGAAGCCGAGGCGGCCGGACCAGCTGCCGCTATCGAGGCGGAGCGTCAGTTCGATCAGCCCTAACGCCGTACAACCGCGGGCGAGCTAGTCCGGGTCGAGAACTCTGGAGCCGACAGCACCGCCGGCAGCAGGCACAACGGTGAGCATGATGAAGAGCAGAACCAGCGTCCCGAATATGAGGAACCCAACGCCGCCGGGCAACGCGAGCAGTTCACGCAACTCGGCTGTTCTTTCTGGAGACCCGTGCTGCTCGAGGATCTGACGGAACGAATCGCTGAGACTACCTGTGGCCGCAAGGCGCACCATATCTAGCGTAAATACGACGAGCAGAACCAGAAAACAGAAAAGACCGGTCATCCAGCCCAGTGCCGCTCCAGCGCGCGTGCTGAGCACGGCGCCTGAGCGCCGCTGATACAACCACACTGCCGCGAAGCCGCCGGCAAACAGCATGATGGCAATCCAAAGGTACTGCACGATTGCTGGCACCCGGATCATCAGCAACAAAGCGGTGATCCCGCCGGCTGTGAACGCCATTCGGACGGCGAGCGGATTGCGCAGGCTCACCGGGGGAGGGCTCGCTGCGGGCGCAGCAACCGGCACCGGCTCTGGCGAACTCACGACGTCCGCGTTCTCGACAGTACCGAGGTTCAACTGATCCGCCTCGCGTTGCGGCTTTCCGCACTTATGGCAGAACCTGGCGTCAGCTGGCAGCTGTGCTCCGCAGGAGCAGTACCCTTCCACGAGACAAGTTTACCGTCGCCGAATCGACATGGCAGGTTGAAAGCGATATCT